>JAUWNF010000447.1 GCA_030612785.1 Phycisphaerales bacterium | reverse complement strand
CGCCCCTGGTGGGCGGCGCACCTGCTCTTCCGTCGCCCCTTGTGGGCGGCGCACCTGCTCTACCGTCGCCCCTTGTGGGCGGCGCACCTGCGTTTTTCGCCACCCACAAGGGGTGACGCTACATTTGAGACCGTCACGAATGACTAAAACGACAACCCCTGCCGGCCGCGGTTATCGGTCCTTCGGGCATGCGAAGCGGGGCGGTGCTGACCTGGATTATTCACCGCAGAGCACACAGCGCGGCCTTCGGCCGCAACCAAAAGGCAAAAGGCAATAGGCAATAGGTGGGGCACCCGCTGCTGCGGGGTGAAAAATACGGGCTGAACGCCCCAATTTTTACATTTATTGCGACGATTTCTGCTTGCATCGCTCGATCAGCGTTGGTATTATGGAAGTGCTGGAAAGAGGCGTCACACTTCATAGACACTTCACGTGTGGCCCAAATTCCTCCGGGAGGCAGAGAGTGGGTTGTTGAGTTTCGGGCACGTCCCGAGGTGGTTGGGGCGCGCTGAACACGATCTGTCTCTAAAGGAGGATGAAGACATGAAGTACTTAGCAGTATTGTTAACGATCGGGCTGATGGCCGGCGCGGCGAACGCGTCAGTGTATATCGACGACAACTTCAACGCGTACACGCCGGGAGACTTGGTACCGCAGGGCGGTTGGGCCATCCACAGCGGCCTTCCAACGGACAACCCTGTGCAGGTCAAACCGGGGAGCCCATGCTTCGTCGGCGATCCCGGCAATTACATTGAGCTCAACTCGGCCACTTACAGCCATGATGTCAACAAGGCCATGGGCCACACCTTGGGGGCGGGCGACAAGGTCTACGCCGCGTTCTGTGTCGTGATTGATGCCGATGAGCCCCTGACGGACGACAACTACTTCGCGCACTTCAAGACCAGCGGCACGTACTTCGGGGGCAAGGTCTTTGCTGCACCGGCTACCGTGGCGGGCGACTTCACGTTCGGGTTCCAGGCCGCCGGAGGCGGGGAAGTTGCCAGTGTTTTCTGGGGAACTGACTTCGACTATGGCTCGTGCAATACGATCGTTCTTTCGTACGAGTTTGACACCGGCTATGGCGAGATGTGGGTCAATCCGACCTGTGCGCTTGGACCGGATGGGAACCCCAAGGTTGATGACACCGGATACAGCGGCAATCTGTTCGAGGCCTTTGCCTTCCGTCAGGATTCCTACTCGGGTCCTGACCCCGTCTTCGGGATCGACAACCTGCTCGTCGCAACGACGTTCGCCGAGGCTTGTCAGGAGTGTGTTCCTGAGCCCGCTTCTGTGGTTCTGCTGGCCATCGGTGCGATCGCTACTCTGCGTCGTCGCCGTTAGTCAGCCACGGTTGTTACTTGTCAACTAAGCGAGTTTGAAGCAGGTCGGTCACGCGTGGCCGACCTGCTTTTCAGCGCGCGTCAATCAGGACGCGCCAGCGGCATGCCCGGATGCTGACGACCGGGTAGCGAAAGCGAACCGGGAAGCGACCTGCCGGACGGAAGTCCCGGCGAAGGACCTGTCGATTAAGTCGTTCGCGGCGACCTCGAATGTAGCGTCACCCCTTGGGTGACGAAGAACGAGGGGACGCCGCCCACAAGGGGCGACGCTACAGATTAAATCGACAAGTCCCGAAGGCCTTGATGGCAGGAACTTCCGGTCGAACCGCAGGGTATGTCCGTCGTGAGCCGGAATCTGAAGGAAGCGTCAGGCAACCTCCCGGCCCGAGGCCCATCCGGTTCCGCCAAGGTCACGGCCTGCCGCCAATATGCGATTGAAACGCCCGGCCCGGCTGTGGTACAATAGCGTCTGTTGTTGAGGGTAATGGCGGGCAACGCCGGATCCTTATCGGGCCGAGCATACCAACCGGGAAAGCCAGGAGGAGGTACTATGAAGCGCATGACTACGGGAATAGTGGTGGCAGTGGTGATGAGCACGGTTGCGTACGGGCAGGCGACCCCGGCCGCGTTAGACAGGTCGTCCCAGACGATATCCGCTGATCGGGCAGAATTTGAGGGCTTGCGCGGCACTACCATCATCGTCGATTGGGACGGGAGCGGGGACTACACCACGATTCAGGAAGCGCTCGACGCCTCGACCAACGGTGACACGATCATCGTGATGCCGTCCGAGGGGTCGCCATCGGGCGCCTACGTGGAGAACATCGTCTTCCCCGCCCAGGCAATCACGTTGCGCAGCAGCGACCCCGACGACCCGGCCGTCGTCGCCGCGACGGTCATTGACGGAAACAGCAACGGCTCGGTGGTGACTTTCCAGACCGGTGCGACGACCGACACGATCCTTGCCGGCTTGGCCATCCGGAACGGGTTTTCGTACTCCGGCGGAGGGATCTTTTGCCAATCCAGCAGCCCGACCATCGACCGCTGCACGATCCGTGGGAACTCGGCTGACTATGGCGGCGGGATGACCAACCGCGAATCCAGCAGCCCGACGTTGACCGACTGCAAGATCTACGGGAACTCCGCCCACCTCGGCGGCGGCCTATACAACTTCGATCAGAGCAGCCCGACGCTAGTCAACTGCACGATCGGCGGGAACTCGTCTGACTACGGGGGCGGAGTATATAACCTGATGCAGTGCAACACGACATTGACCAACTGCGCGTTCAGTGGCAACATAGCAGACAGCTTCGGGTGAGGTGGTGTACCCTGCGGTCTGGGCGGCGGGATGTTCAACTACTCGAGCACCCCGACGCTGACCAACTGCTGGTTCAGCAGAAACACGAGCAACTACCGCGGCGGGGGGATGTACAGCGAAGACAGCGATCCCACGCTCACCAACTGCATCTTCTGGGAAAACAGCGACACAAACGGAATGGAGGAGTCCTCGCAGATCTACGACGACGAAACCGCTACGACTACCGTCAGCTACAGTCTCATCCAGGGTTTGAACACTTACAGCGGCAACGGGAACATCGACGGCGACCCCCTGTGCGTGGACGCGGACGGAACGGACGACATCGCAGGCACCGACGACGACGACCTACGTTTGCGCCCGGGCTCACCCTGCATCGACGCGGGCGACAACGACGCTGACATCGATGCCAACAGCTCCGGCGTGCAGCCTTTGCCTGACACTGACCTCGACGGTAACCCGCGCTTCGTGGACGACCCTGCCACGCCTGACTCCGGGGCCGGCGTGCCGCCGATTGTGGACATGGGCGCGTACGAGTACGCCCCGGGCGATACGGACGGCGACGGCGACGCAGACTTGTATGATTATGCTGTCTTCGCGGACTGCATGAACGGGCCGGGCGTGAGTACGCCGCCGGGCGCGTGCGCGCAGCAGCAGTTCGATAAGGCTGACCTCCAAGGCGACGCCGACGTGGACCTGCAGGACTTCGCCTACTTTCAGTCCGTGTCTCCAGGCCCGCCTTAGCGGAGCGCAACCAGCCCCGCCCAATGCCGGCTGGCGGCAGTTTCGCCCAGTCGGAGTGTTGTGCCATGGCCGAACACATGTCGCCGGTATTGGACTCGACCTACCTGGCTGGGCGGTCGAGCAGGGCGACCAGCGCTTGAACCGTGTGGGCGGTGGCGCCCTGGTTTTCGAGGACCACCTGGCGGGCACGTTGGCCGAGCCCGGTAGGGTGCGTCTCGGACGCACCATTGTTTACTGGAATGATCTTTCAGATGCAGGTCGGTCCTTCGGGCCGACCTGCTTTTCTGCGCGCCGTGACTGTAGTATGGCATTCCGAAAA
>JAUWNF010000346.1 GCA_030612785.1 Phycisphaerales bacterium | reverse complement strand
CGCCCCTTGTGGGCGGCGCACCATCTTATCCTGTAGCGTCGCCCCTTGTGGGCGGCGCACCATCTTATCCTGTAGCATCGCCCCTTGTGGGCGGCGCACCATCTTATCCTGTAGCGTCGCCCCTTGTGGGCGGCGCACCATCGTTTTTCGTCACCCACAAGGGGTAACGCTACATCTGGAATCCCCACGAGCGACTGGATTGACAAGCCCTTGATACGCGGAACGGATTGCCGTCTAATCAGCGGCAGTTCGATCCAGGTCCCTGGGCCAAGTGGGGGCCATTTGAGTAACCAGAAGAGACGCAGTGGCCATGTTCTGCAAAATCGCAGTTGGTATACGATGACGGTGACGACACACAACGCCACAACGCCTCCGCCCATCGAACCAAAGCGCACCGTGCCCAATGGTGCCGGCATCTCTTGGCGCATCGCGGACGGCTACGAGGCGGTCATCAACGACGAGGCCGTTGGCGACTGGTTCGCCCTCGGTAGCAATGCGCAGGCCGAACTGGTCAAGCGGAACCCACTTCGCGAGGTCTATCGGGTCGAGCTCGCACGCGGGGCATTCTTCGCGAAGGTCTTCACCCAGCGTGGTTTCACGGCAACGCTCCGGCGCTGGATGGTCGGCCCCCCGGCGCTGGCGGAGTTCCGAACCGCGCAGGCGCTGTCCCGCGTCGGGGTAGGCGCAATCCGCGTGGTGGCAGCCGGCGTTTCCACCTGGGGTGCGCGCAGCGTGCTGGTATCCGAGGAGTTCGCGGGCGCCCGAACGCTCGCTGAGTTGTGGGACGACCGGTGCCCGAATCCGCTTCGGCTCATCGCATGCGTTGCGGCCTTTCTCGCCCGAACACACACCGCGAACGTCCTCCCCCACGACACCCACGCGGACAATCTGCTCCTGCGTCCCGGGTCCGATACCGCCGAGTGGGATATTGCTTATGCGGACTTGGCCGGTATGCGCATCGGTCGGCCGATTACCGAGCAAGAAGCCGCCCGCAACATCGCCGAGCTGTATCAATGGTTCCGCTCGCGCACCACCCCCATGGAGCGCCTCCGCTTTCTTCGCACCTACCTCGAGGGGCGCTTCGGCGATAGTCGCAATGTCCTCCAACAGTTCGCAGGTCTGATCGAGACCTCCGCCACGGCCCAGCAACGCAAGCTCTGGGCCAAGCGCGACCGGCGCGTCTTCGGAACCAATGCCTACTTCGCCCGCGTGGGTCTGGGTGACAATTGGATGGCACATCTGGTTCTGCGCTGTCGCGGTGATGATCCTCGCCTGGTTCCCTTCCAGGGTGAGCGCACGCCGCCCCAATGGTGCCAGTGGCTAAGCCAACACCTTCCTGACCTCGGGAATGAACCGCCCGCCGGTCTCCCGAACGATTTGTGCCTGTACCGCGAGTGCGCGCGTGGATGGCAGAGCATCTGGTGGAAACTGGCCGGTTCGCCGGTGCGCCGCCTCTTCGCGACCGCCCAGGCGCTGCGGCATCGCGACCTTTCCAGCCTGCACGTGCCGGCACTGTTCGAGCAAAGGTTGCTGGGAAAGACTGCGCAAGGCGTACTCCTGATCCACCGCCCCGCTGCCTGCCAGTCTCTTATGGAGACCTTGCGGGGTGTCTGTGCCGACGAAGCGCGCGCACCGGCGTACGCGGGGGACCGCGACGAACGTAGTCTGATCCGCCACTTGCTCGGAACGACCGGACGATTACTGGCTGACATGGTGCTATGCGGGGTCGCCGCGCGACATTTGACGCTGGAGACGTTCGCGGTCATGCCCGGTGCCGATCCGCACCGGCCCACCGTTTGCATAGCCGATTTCCGGGGATTGACGGTGCGGCGTCGCCCCATGTTCGCGGCCGTCGCGTGGATGCCGGCATGCCTGCTGCGCATCTGCCCGCGCGCCATCACCCGGACGGACCGGCTACGTTTCCTGTTGGCATACTGGCGGCGGCTTCCACGGGAGCGGCAAGGCGGTAGTTGGAAGCACCTGTGGGAATGGATCGAAATCCCCACGGAGCGCTGATAGGTGGAGCTCAGACCACAGGCCAACGGAGGTCTTATCCTATGGACGAACGCATAGCATCCCGAATCAAGCTGGTGCGCGGTGACATCACCACACTGAATGTCGATGCCATCGTCAACGCGGCCAACACCAGCCTGCTGGGCGGTGGGGGTGTGGATGGGGCCATCCACCGGGCGGCCGGCCCCGAACTGCTGGCCGAGTGCCGAACACTCGGCGGCTGTGCGACCGGATCGGCTAAGATCACCAGAGGCTATCGCCTGCCCACCGACCACGTCATCCACACGGTGGGTCCGGTGTACTCCGGCGGCGGGCGTGGTGAAGCCGACCTGCTCGCGTCGTGCTACCGCGAGTCTTTGCGGCTGGCTGCCGAGCACCAGTGTAAGACGGTGGCCTTCCCAGCCATCAGTTGCGGCGTGTACGGCTACCCTCTTGCCGAGGCGGCACGGGTGTCTTTGGAGGCCACCGCGGAGTTCCTGGCAGAGTCGGAACTGCCACGAGAGGTCACCTGGTGTCTGTTCGATCAGCCGGCTTACGACGCATACCAAGAGGCACTCGCTGCGGCGGCTGACTAACAGTCATTACGGCGTCCTTGGCGAGTACTTCGTAATAATGGCGTTGGCGGTCTTGATGCCGTCGAGCGCGGCGCTGACGATGCCGCCGGCATAGCCGGCGCCGTCACCGACGGGGTAGAGATTCCGCGTGGCAACGGCTTGGCGCGATTGCGCGTGGCGCAGGATGCGCAGCGGGGCGCTGGCCCGCGTCTCCGGAGCGACTATGACCGCCTCGGGACCGGCAAAACCGGGCATCCGTTTGTCGAGCATCTGTAGGCCGGTGGCGAGCGCGCCCAGCACGTCAGGCGGCAGCAGGTCAGCCATTCCGCACCACGTCACGCCGAAGGGATAGGTTCCTGCGTAGTGTCCGTCCGATGGCCGGCCGGCCAGGAAGTCCACGGCCCGCTGAGCAGGTGCGCGGTAGTCGCCGCCGGCCAACTCGAACGCGCGGCGCTCCAGGTTTTCCAGGTAGGCCAGACCGGCCAGGGCATCCTCCCGGGCGGAGCCGGGGTTGACGGTGATAACCAGCCCGGCGTTGGCGAACCGGCCGCTCCGGCGGGAGCGGCTGGCGCCGTTGGTGGCGATCCGATCGGGTGCTTCGTTGGTCGGTAGGATGGTGCCGCCGGGGCACATGCAAAAGCTGAACAGGTCGCCTTGGGTTCCCGCGGCCCCCTTGGCCACCAGGCGATACTCGGCGGGGGGCAGGCGCTCGTGTCCGGCGGCGTCGCCGTACTGCCAGCGGTCCACCATTTCCTGGGGATGTTCGAGGCGCACGCCCACCTGGAACGGCTTGGGAGCCATGGCCACGCCGCGGTGGGCGACCATGCGGAAGGTGTCGCGAGCTGACAGGCCGACGGCCAGCACGGTCGGACCGACGGCAAGTGACTCAGCACTCAGGCGCAGCGACACAAGCCTGTCACCTTGAACAACTATGTCGTCCACGCGGCTTTCAAAGCGGACCTCCCCGCCGAGGCGCTCGATGCGCTCGCGTATGCGGCGGCAGACGCCGGGGAGTATTTCGCTGCCGATATGCGGGTGGGCGTCGACCAGGATGTCGGGACTTGCGCCGTGCTGGTAAAACACCTCCAGCACGGTCCGCACCAGCGGATCAGAGATGCGGGTGTACAGCTTGCCGTCGCTGTACGCGCCGGCCCCGCCTTCGCCGAACAGATAGTTCGACTCGGGGTTGAAGACTTTGTCCTTGATGAACTTCTGAAGCACATCGTAGTGTCGGCGTGGGACGTCCTTGCCGCGTTCGAGCACCAGCGGATGATAGCCGTACTGGGCCAACCGCAATGCGGCAAACATCCCCGCCGGACCGAAGCCGATCACCACCGGTCGATGCCGCAAGGGTTCGCTCCCAGGTTGTGGTTCCCGAGCCCGGCGCGGCGTGATGATGTGAACGTCATTGCGGTGCAGCCGCGCGACCCGGCGGCGTTCTTGCTTGCGCGACTCGTGCAGCCCGACTTCCACGTGATAATTGAAGCGCAGCGGACGATGCTTGCGCGCGTCGATCGACCGCCGCACGACGGCGTGCGTGCGGATAACTTCGCGCGGCACGCGCAGTCTCTTCGCTGCCACCGTGAGCAGGTCCTCGACGCCGGCCTCCAACGGCAGTGCAAGGTTGCGAATCAAAATGGCCATACGGGCGCGACTCGGTTACGCTCCCTTACCAGGCTGTCGATTTAATCTGTAGCGTCGCCCCTTGTGGGCGGCGCAGCCTCGTTTCTCGTCACCCACAAGGGGTGACGCTACACTGGGGGTCACCATGGACGATTAAATCGACAGCCTCTTACGGTCGCGTTTCGGCTCCCTGCTTTCTACACGAAGACGCGCTTGTTGTAGATGACCCATTCGAGCAGCAGGATCACCAGGGCGGCGATGAGCAAGTACGGCCAGAGCGGCTCGTTGACCAGTTGGGCGCCTTCGGTGGCCGGTAGCGTGACGGTGCCAACGGTGAGGACGCTGCTCGGGCGGACGTTGCTCTCGACG
>JAUWNF010000237.1 GCA_030612785.1 Phycisphaerales bacterium | reverse complement strand
CGCCCCTTGTGGGCGGCGCAGCCTCGTTTCTCGTCACCCACAAGGGGTGACGCTACACTGGGGATCACCGTGGACGATTAAATCGACAGACTCGTGAGGAAACGGCAAGGCAAAGTACGCATGATCCGGGACCGTATAAGTGAGTGACCTGCGCACATCAATAGACGAGCATCTCGCGGCGGTCGAAGCTCTCAAGGCCGACGCGCCGACCGTGCAGCGTGTAGCCGATCGGATCATCGAAATCATCCGCGGAGGCGGTACGATTTACGTTTTGGGCAACGGGGGCAGTGCCGCCGATGCGCAGCACATCGCCGGCGAGTTGCAGGGGCGTTTCAAGCGGGAGCGCCGCGCCCTGCCTGTGGTGGCCCTGACCACCGACACGTCCACGCTGACCGCGGTGGCCAATGACCTCGGTGCGGAGCGCATCTTCGTGCGACAGGTGGAAGCTTTGGTTCGTCCGCAGGATGGTCTGTGGGTGCTGAGCGTCTCGGGCACGTCGCCGAACATCGTGGCGGCCGTGGAGTTGGCCCGTCGCCGCGGAGCGTGCGTGATAGGCTTCACCGGGCGCTCCGGCGGTCGCCTGGTCGAGCTGTGCGACTTGTTGCTGCGTGCGGACCATACCTCCAGCGACCGTGTGCAAGAGGTTCACGAGTTGGCGTACCACTTGGTGTGCGAGATAGTCGAGGAGGCGTTTACTTGATCGCCATTGCTTACTGCGCAGCAGAATTGGAAATGGAAAATTGAAAATGGAAAAGCCGGTTTGGGGCGTCCTAGTTTCACGCTGGTTCGTCCGTACCATCCGTTTGCGTTTCTACGACGAGTGGGTGGGGTGTGCGTTACGTACGCTTCATTTTCCATCCTTCATTTTCTATTTTCCATTCAAAACAGGAGTCTGTGGTAGGCGAATGCCTACCCTACCGGCATGAAGATACTCATCACGGGATCTAGCGGACAAATCGGTACGAACGTAGGCTTGGCCCTGCTGGAGCGCGGGGACACGGTGCTGGGCATCGACCATCGGTCGAACGCCTGGACAGAGCGCATCGAAACTATCCGGCTGGATCTGGCGACGGCGCGCGCCGAGGACCTGCCCGGCGGAGACGGGTTCGATCTGGTGCTCCACTTGGCTGCCTATGCCAAGGTGTTCGAGTTGGTGGAGCACCCCGACCGGGCCATGGACAACGCCAGGATGTGCTTCACCGTCCTGGAATACTGTCGCCGCCACCAGTGTCCGATCATCTTCGGCAGTTCGCGAGAGGTGTACGGCGACATCCATCAACACGTGACCGACGAGGCCGCCGCCGACTTCGTGGTCGCGGAAAGCCCGTACTCCGCCAGCAAGATCGCCGGCGAGGCCTTTATTTATTCCTATGCGCAATGCTATCAGCTTCCCTACCTGGTGTTCCGGTTCAGCAACGTGTACGGGCGTTACGATACGGACGCCGAGCGCATGGAGCGGGTCATTCCGCTGTTCATCGATCGGATCGCGCGGGAGAAGCCGATCGTCGTCTTCGGGCGCGACAAGGTCCTGGACTTCACCTATGTGGACGATTGTGTCATGGGTGTTCTCGCAGGCATCGACGCGCTGGTCGGGCGCCGCGTCACCAATCAGACCATCAACCTCGCCTGCGGACAGGGCAGCACGCTGCTGGATCTGGTAAACCTGATTTCGTTGGCCCTGGGCAAGGAGGCGAAGGCGACTTACGAGCCCTCGCGCCCGGGCGAGGTGACGCGCTACGTCGCGGACATCGCCAAGGCCCGCGAGTTGCTTGGGTACGTGCCGCAAATCCCGCTCACGGGCGGCATCGGCCTGGCGATCAAATGGCAACGCGAGACCGGCGTGTTGAAGTAGCTCCCCGCCATCAGCAATCACGACAACGTTCCGATAAGAGGGCCCGGGGCCGCGAGCGGCCCTGGCGCTTGGTGAACCCATTCGCTGGAGCGCATTTGCGACGTGGATTGCGCCCGCGATCGTGCCGATAGGATACTGGCCGGCAGCAGCGGGCTTTGTTGAGCGTTTGGCGTGGTCGGCGGCGCAGTTTGCGCCCCAGAGGTTGGTTGTCTCTCGGAACGGTGCTACATCATGGACGTTCGCTACATCAATCCCTTCATCCAATCCGTCAATAACGTGTTTTCCACCATGCTGGCGACGGACATTCTCATCAGCAAGCCCTTTGTCAAGACAGATGACCGGCAGACCGCGGACGTCTCCGCGGTTATCGGGCTCTCGGGCGATGCCGTCGGCTCGGTAGCCCTCTGCTTCCCCATGGGGTCCGCGGTCAAGACCGCCGGCAAGTTCGCCGGCATCGAAATGACCCAAGATCACGAAGACTTCGCCGACGCGCTGGGAGAGTTGGCCAATATGATCGCCGGCGGCGCCAAAGCCAAGCTCGAAGGTCTGAACGTCAGTGTCTCCTTGCCAAACGTGGTGGTCGGCAAGAACCATGTCCTTTCGCAGTCGAAGCAGTCACCGCGGCTGGTGTTGCCCTGCGATTCGCCGCTGGGGCGCTTCGCTGTAGAGGTCGGCATGGTGGTGAAGAAGCAGTCCGCAAACGCCGGGGCCCCAAAGGCGGCGGTATCGGCCGGCGTGTAAACGTCACATAATTGATAACGGCGATGGCTTCCAGCGCGCCCCTACGGTAACGCCAGATTCCCCAAAGACGCGGGATCGTAGAAGTTTCGCGTGGCCCCGGACCAGTTCGAATACTCCTGGTGCTGCCGATCAAACCGCGAGAAATTCACCGCCCAGATCGGGCCTCCCGTGCGCTGGGACGGCGGGACGTCGTCGAAGGCCTCCAGCGGGATACGCAGCTCCGCCACCCAATGATCGGGGTAGGTCCGGGCAGCGTGTCGGATGTCCGCCGCCCATACGCGGCGCCGTCCCGCGGGCGTTGGGGCACCAGCCCCGGCGTAGGGGAGAACGCCGCGCTCCCACAGCGCTCCGGACGGTTTGATTACCACGTGGTACAAGTCCCCCGGCGAGTGTGTGCCCGCCCCGGTGGGGTCCAACACAATCTCGACCAACTCATCCCCAAGGGGAACCCAATCGTCGTATTCCACCACGTTGCTGTGGGCCGGGAGCACCGGTGCCGCGCTCCCCGTGGCGCAATCGAAGGCGAAGTACAAAGCCTGGGTGTCGGCGGCCACATACACCCGCGTCTGGGACGTCGCACGGCGAGATTCGTCGCGGGAATCGCCCCCCGGGGGGAGAGGCTCCCCGGCTATCAGCAAAAACCCCGATGCCAGGTTCCCGACACTGGGAGGCCAATCCGAGAGGTCCCCATCGATACGAATTCCATCGTACAGGGGTTGGGCGGCCACATAACTCATCCGAGCAACGATTTCGTATTGCGGCGCGCCGGGACTGCCACCGGCGCTGAATTCGATGGGCAGGTAACGCACGCCGTCGTCATCCCAGGTAACCACCGCCGCCTCGGCCGTCAGGACGACGCGCGCCGTAGCGCCCGGGGAAACGGACACTGCAAGCGGATTGGCCAGACCGGTCCAACCTACGGGAAGCTCGCCGAAGTCGAGCGATCCGCTCACCGGCGCGCGCTCTCCGTTGTGAATGGCGAGGGTGCATTCGATCGCCGCGCCGCCCAGCGCCGCCGGAGCCACCCGCCGAACCCGGACGCTTTCGACTTCCATGCGCACCTGGCGGACCGCCGCGATGAAGCGCTGCCAGCGGACGTTGGCCGCGATCCACTCGCGTTGTTCGCCCGAGCCTTGCCCCAGCACCCGGGTCAGTTCGTCGACCATGATTTGTCCGGCTTCGCGCCACCACCGCGGGTCGCGGACCCATCCGCCGGCGCGAGTGTCGGCGTAGTGAAAACGATAGGCCTTGGCCCCGGCGAACCGTGCCAGCGAAGCGGTCAGCACGTCCGCGATGTGCCCGATCCCCTTCTCGCGCATCAGTTTGAGGTAGGCCAAGTCCTGCATACCGCGGCGCAGCCGCTTAAGCCGAACGGAAGGGATCGGCTCGGTCAGACCGGCAATGGAGCCCGGGTAGATCAACGGGGTTTCCGCGTCGGGTTTCCCCTCTGCCGGATCGATGCACGCCTGCGCGGTGAGGCCCTCGGTCACCTCCGGCCACTGGTTGATTACGCCTAACCGAACCACAGCGGCCCCCTCGCGACGGGCCTGCCAGGGGATGGCGCGGGTATCGGCCAACGAAGCCCCCAGTTCGATTGAGCCGCTGAAAGGAGGGCGATCCAGACGCATCCACATCCTGGCCGGCGGCACCCCGCCGATGGGCGGAGGCGGGGCGTAGAACTGCGCGGGCGGGCAATAAACGTCCACGTACCCCGCCAGGTCGCCCGTGGGAAAATCGGGCCAGCCGTAGGGCTCGAGATCCTGCGGAAACAGGTTTGACAGGATTCGCAGCCGGGTATCGGCCTTGCGGATCACGCGCGCAAAATGCTCCGACGCCTCAACCGCCTGGGGGCTGGGAGACTCCGCGTAAGGAATCTCCACGAAGGACCGCGCCAACCAGCCGCGCTCGGCGAAGTGCTCGGCGCAGCACGCCAGATACCGCCGCAGATGCCGGGAGTAACTGGGCGACTGCATGGCGCCATAGGCGGGCGGCGGCGGAAAACGTTCGTCAAACGGGACCACCCAAAGCGGCAGCGCGGTGCGATCGATGAACTTGGTCCCGTCGAGATAACCCTGCACCGCCAGGTCGTAGTCTTCCCAGCGTACGCTGAGCTCGTTGAGTGCGTCGATCTTGACGATCGGATAGAGCGTGTTCAGCAACGGCGCGACCTTATGGACGTGGAGCAGGCGCACGGTGGAGTCCAGAACCGCCTGCAACTCCGCGCGGATCGGGCTGTCGGTCATCAGGCGCCTGGCCCGGCAGGGACGACCCTGGTAGGTCACATGGTGGGCGAACAGCGCCGCGTGATCCACGTCCGCCGCCAACACCACGTCGGTCTGTTCCGGCAGCACGAAGGGGAGCACTTTGAGGCGCAGGTCAACGGTTGCGGCTGTCTCGCCCGCGCAGCGAACCCGCAGTTTCGACCGGAACACGCCGGGAGCGGTGCCCTTGGGTACCGAAACATCCACCCAGAGAGACAGGGTGTCACCGTCTGACATCCTGCACGGCAATCCACCGCGGGGTGCGGCGGCGGGAATCAGTACGTCTTCCACCCATTCGCGGCGGCGGTCGGGTGCGACTGAACAGATGTGCCACCCGCGCCAACGGGGAACACGAACCGCGTGAGCGCGGAAGATCGTTACCGCGCCCCTGGCCAGCGTCGCGGTGCCCGATCGCCAATCGTCTACCACCAGCGATATTTCCCTGTCGATTGCGCCGGAATAGGAAACCCATAGTCGAAAGGCCACGGTCTCATTGAGCGCCGCGGTAAGCTGAATGCGGTCGGCAGCGCGGTCGAATCCCGGGACGCCGGGATCGTTGAGTTCCACTTCCGACTCGGCCGGATAAGCCCCGTCCGGCGCCGCCCAGTAGGCCACGCGAAACTCCGTTTGGGCCTGGTTGCAGCCGGCGGACAGCGCCGGCAGGATGAGCGCTGCCCACAACAACAGCAGAATCCGCTTGTGGATTAGGGGACGCGGATTAGGGACTGAAGAGTGCATGCCTGACGGCACTAATCGCCGCCCTGTTCGTCGGCATTCGGCTCCGCGGCGTCCGAGGGGGGGAGCGGACCGGGTACAGCCGTCTCCTCCGATTCCGGGCCCGCGTCGACCGGTGCTTCCGCCGGGGCGGGGGCAGGCACTCGTTTGAGCTTCACTTCGCCCTCCGCCGGCGACGCGCTGGTCGGCGGCGGGGCCGGCGGTCCGCGCAAGGGGGGCGGGGCACCGGGGCCCGGGCGGGGGCGCACAGCCCCGTGGGG
>JAUWNF010000382.1 GCA_030612785.1 Phycisphaerales bacterium | reverse complement strand
ATGGCATGGGAGATCTGGACGGGTCCGTGTTGTGCTTCCGCGAGGCCGAAAGCTTCTACCGCGCCGCCTTCGGCGACCACAACCCCAATGTGGCTCGGGATGTCAACAACATCGGTCTCGTGCTCAAAACCCGCGGCGATCTGGACGGGGCCCGGACGCGCTACTGCGAGGCGTTCCGCATCTTGCTGACGACGCTTGGCCCGCGGGCTTTGAACACCGTGAGCAGTGCCCGGAACCTGATGGTCGTGAAGCTCGACCCGCTGGCCCTGGCCCGCGAGATCGCCGGCGACGCGGCGGCGGCGGACCTCCGCCAGGCGATTGATGATTGACGATTGACGATTGGGGATTGGGGGGTATATTGGTGGCGGTTGGTTTGTCGAATGAGGCGCGTACGTGACGTTGGTTATTCAAGTCCGGATCGCATTGCCTGCATCGCCTTCCTACCCATGGGCCGAAATGTGGGCCACTTTCATTAGCGACCCTGAAAGAGAAACAATGGGTCGGTCTGGCCATCGACAGGAGACCAAACGATGGGCACAAGATTGTATGTCGGAAACCTGGGCTATGACGTGAGCAGTTCGGACTTGGAGAAGATGCTGTCCGATCACGGCACCGTGCAGAGCGCGGAAGTCATCAGTGACCGGATGACCGGGCGGAGCAAGGGCTTCGGCTTCGTGGAGATGAGTTCGGAAGATGAGGTGCAGGCGGCGATAGCGGCCCTGAACGGCCAGGACCAAGGCGGCCGGGCCCTCACCGTGAACGAGGCCAAACCGCGCGAGCCGCGCAGCAGCGGCGGCGGCTACGGCGGCGGCGGCGGCAGAGACCGCTACTAGGACACCCGATTCCAAAACGACAACCGCGAAGGCCGGGCCGGCGTGTCCGGCCTTCTTTAGTTATACGGCGGCCATGTTGGAAGACGCTAGTAGATACGTTGGTCCGGCGGCGGGCGTTGCGACGTCGGTATTGTGGACGGCGACCTCGCTGCTGTTCACTGCCGCGGGAAAGCGGATTGGCCCGACGATCGTCAACGCTATCCGCATCGCCCTGGCGATCGTTCTGCTGGCGGCCACCCATCGGTGTCTGGCGGGCACCTGGGTTCCGCACGCCATGGCTGGGCAAGTGGTTTTTCTGGCGCTGTCGGGTGTCGTGGGGCTCAGCCTCGGCGATCAGGCGCTGTTCACCGCGTTCGTCCACATCGGGCCGCGACTGGCCATGTTGGTAATGGCTACCTCGCCCATCTTCGCCGTGCTCTTCGGTTGGATGGCGCTGGGTGAAACCCTGCAAGCGGCGGCGTGGCTGGGTATTGTGCTGACCATCGGCGGGGTCGGCTGGGTTGTGCTCGAGCGACCGTCCGACGATACCTTCGCACACGCCTCACATCGGGTACGGGGCATTCTGCTCGCCTTCGTAGCGGCCGCCTGCCAGGCCGGCGGACTGCTATTGAGTAAGCAGGGCATGGGGCACGGTTGGCTGCCGGAGGACCGGCACTTGTCCCCTCAGGCCGCTACGCTGATTCGGATGCTGTTCGCGGGATTGGGTATGCTGCCGATCCTTGCGCTGCATTGGCGGAGGCAGCGTAAGCGACTGGCCGCCGGGGTGGCACGCGTACGGACGGAATCGCGCAGGACCGGCCTGATCCTCACCGCCTGCGGTGCCGTGGTGGGACCGTATCTCGGGGTGTGGATGTCTCTGGTCGCTTCGGATCGGGCTCCGCTGGGGATCGCGCAGACGCTCTGCTCGCTGAGTCCCGTTTTCCTCCTTCCATTTGCCGTGTTCGTTCACCGGGAACGCATCAGCCCCCGGGCCGTCATCGGAGCCCTGATCGCCGTGGGTGGCTCGGCGCTCCTCTTTATCAACTTTGCCTGATTACGGGTTTTGTCAGGAACCTTTTGCCGATTGGTACTACTAAGGAGTTGGAGTACCATGCGGCGGGCTCCGTAACGAGGCCCGCGACAGGTGCCAACCGGGCGAAGGGCACTAACCTTGTCGAATATCCGCCACGGCGGAGTGAGCTTTCGGAGGCGCAATTATGAACGTGCATCGTGCAGGAAGAACCGTTTCATTAGCGGCTGTCGCATGGTTGGCGGCGGCGACTCCCATAATGGCGGGGATCAAACTGATTACTCTGCCACCGCGCGAGCGGGTCGAGATCCAACTCGACAACCCGCAAGTTACCCTGGTCGAGGAGGAGCGCATGGTCCCGTTGGCCGCCGGGGCGAACGAGGTGGTGTTCGCCTGGGCCAACGCCTCCATCGACAAGAACAGCATCCAGTTCCGCTGCCTGACCGACCCGGAGAACATCAAGGTGCTCTCGGTGTCGTATCCGCCCAACGAGACCGCCCTCACCTGGCAGGTTTGGGCCCCGGAGGCGGGCCCGGCCCGCGTGCGGATCAGCTACGTCATCGGACGACTCGACAAATCGTTCACCTATCGGGCGGTCGCATCCCACGATGAGCGGACGCTCACCCTCCGGCAGTATGTTCTGCTCCACAACCAGGCCAACGAGGAGTTCGGCGTAGCGGGAATGTGGACCGGCTTCGGCGAGCGCTTCGAACGTCCCCTCGGCATCAACGAAACCAAGCAATTGCTCTCCGCCAAGTTCGAGGACGTGCCCATCAAGAAGACTTACACCGCCGACTTGTCCGAGCACGGTTACCTGAACACCGGCAAACGCCAGCTCCGCATCCCCATGCACTACGTGCTCAAGAACGATCAGGAACACGGGCTGGGCCGGTTTCCGCTCATGTTCGGCAAGGCGCGCATCTTCCAGGACGACGGGCGCGGTACGGTGGCGTTCATCGGCGAGGACTGGGGCAAGTTCACTCCGCGCGACGACGAGATGAAGCTCTACCTGGGGGTGGCCAAGGACATCGTTGTCAAGCGCACCATCGACCGGCGCGACCAGAAGCGCGTCCGGGGCAACCTGTACAACTACGACGTCACCGTCAAGTACGAGATCGAGAACTTCAAGGACCAGCCCGTGGTGCTGGACATCGCCGAATCGCTGCCGGACCTGCGGCGCGAGGTTTGCGGCGACAGCCGACGCGAGGTCGAGTGGGAACTGGGCAAGAAGGGCACGCTGAACGAGATGATCGACCAGGAAAAGACCACGGCTGACAAGGTCCTCTTCCACGTCCCGCTGCCCGCGCGCGGCGCGGACCAGAAGGCGGTTAAGCAGGTACACACGCTGCACGTCCTGATCAAAAACCAATGGTAACCAGGAGCACGACCATGAGACTCAAATCGATAATCGCACTCGGACTTACCGTGTCGCTGACCGCAACGGCGGCCGCCAAAAACGTGGACCTGTCCACCATCCCGCCGCGGGACACGGTGCAGTTGACCATCTACAACAGCGAAGACCTCACCTTAGTCCGCGAAACCCGGCACGTGACCTTTAAGAAGGGCGTCAACCCGCTACAGTTCTCCTGGGCCAACACGCTGATCGACCCCACCAGCGTGGAACTGCGCTTCACGTCCCACGCCGACCAGCTCGAGTTGCTCGACACCACCTTCCCGCATGACAAGCCGCAGATGCTGTACTGGAACGTCAAGAGCACGTGGGACGGCGACGCGGTCGTCGAGATCACCTACTTCACCAGCGGAATCACCTGGTCGGCGGACTACGTCTGCGTGAGTGACCCCGCAGAAGAGAAGATGTCGTTCGACGGTTTCGTCCGTATCACCAACAACTCGGGTGAGGATTACGCTGACGCGCAGGTTCGCCTGGTCGTGGGCACGATCAACCTGGTGGAGAAGGTTGCGGACCTGGCCCGCCGGGGGATCATTTCGCGGGAGGAAGCGGACGAGTACTTCCTTGGCCAGAAGAAGGTCATGGACATGAGGCCCAAGGCGCGCCGGGCCATGCGTGGCGCGGTCGCCGGCAAGCTCGCCGAGGCGGAAGCGGCCGCCCCCAAAGAAATCGTCAAGGAAGGCCTATCGGAGTATTTCATTTACACCATCGAGGGTACCGAAACGGTCAAGAACACCTGGTCCAAACGCATGCGCTCTTTCCAGGGTGTTCAGGTCCCGTTTCGCATCCAGTACCGTTACCGCGTGGCCGAGTACGGCGACCAGTGGGTGCGCATGTTCCTGCTGCGCACCGATTCGGCCGGCGGGCTGGGTACCACGCCGTTGCCGGACGGCATCGTGCAACTATACCGCGACAACGGACGCGACGGGCTGGCCTTCCTGGTGCGGCAACATATCGAGTACGTGCCCATCGGCCAGGAAATCGTGCTCAACCTGGG
>JAUWNF010000438.1 GCA_030612785.1 Phycisphaerales bacterium | reverse complement strand
CAGCGTGGCTCTTACCGTGTCGCAGTCCTCCGGCGAGGTCCGCGTCTGGCGGCGCGGCAAACAAATCATCGAAATCGAAAAACGACTCCCCGCTCCCATCCACACGCTAACGCACAAACCACTCGAAGCGGACTGAACCTTGGACTTTGAACCTTGAACTTTGAACCTTGAACTACTCTGCCAGCGGCAGAGATTCCATGTGCCCGTTCTTGAACACCGCCTGCCGACTTATCCCGCAATCCCGCGCCATGACCGCTGCCCGCTCCAGCCCGGCCCCGAGGTGCTCAACGGCGTGGGCGTCCGAGCCCAGCGCCAACGCCGTACCGCCCAACTCCGCGTAGCGCCGGACCACCGCCGGTCCCGGCATCGGCTCGTCCAGACCCTGTCGAAGCGAAGAGGTATTGATCTCCGGCACCAGATCGGCCGCCAGGCAATTGCGCAAGATGGCGTCAACCAGGTCCTGGTGACCGAGCGGGGCGTCCGTCCCCAGGAACCGGCGGCCATACCGCCGAACCAGGTCGAGATGGCCCAGGACACTAAAAGGGCTGCGGCTTTGCTGCTTCAAACTCACGCATATCTCGGTAGCGTTCAGCACCGCCGCCAGGTACGCCCGTGACATCTGGTCGGCCGTCTTGCCGGCCCAGCGGTTCCGGTCGTGGATCGCGCCGGCACCCTTGTCGACCCAGTGTACGCTCAATATCACTACGTCGAAATCGCGGCCGGCCAGGAATTCGAGTATGCGCTTCATGCGGTCCGGCTGGCAACACACCTCGATTCCCTTCCCGATGTGGATGTCGCCGCCGAACTCGGCACGCAGGGCCGCGACGTCCGCACCGTACGCTTCGTCATCGTAGCAGCACGTCGGCCAATCCTCCGGATGGGTGTCGTAGTGCTCGGTGAAGGTGAGCCCGCTCAACCCCAGTTCCAACGCTCGGAGCACGGCCTCGCGCGGTTTCATCGTGCTATCCCACGAGTGCGACGAATGAACATGCTGATCGTAGAGACCCATAAGCTCGCCGAGGTGTATCGTCTCCGCGGCCCACTGGCAACCGAGCACCGAACCGCGACTGTCAGAGGCTGTCGATTTAATCGTCCGTGGTGATTCCCAATGTAGCGTCACCCCTTGTGGGTGACGAAAAACGAGGCTACGCCGCCCACAAGGGGCGACGCTACAGATTAAATCGACAGCCTGGTCAGGGAGCGTAACAGAACCGCGACCGTCAGGGAGCGTAAAATCGAGACCCGGAACCCGGGACCCGAAATCCGGCCGTCGTGTCACATCAGCCGGCGCGAACCCTGACAGGATGGCAGCCCGCGGCAGAGCCACCCGGCGGGCGTACGCACGTTACCTCCTTTACAACAAGGGGTTACAGCATTCTTAGCGATCCCGGCCCAGGGGCACGCTCGTTGCATAAGGTTCGGCTGTAAAGAGTGCGCCCATGTTCTGAGCAGGAACGATGGGCCGGCACTACCGGATCAGCGAGCGAAACCCCACCCCCGGCAGGGGGCGGAAGCGACGAACAAGGAGAACGCCATGTCAAAGATCATCGGAATCGACCTGGGAACCACCAACTCGGTCGTAGCCGTGATGGAGGGCGATCAGCCCAAGGTGCTCACCAACGCCCAGGGCTCGCGCCTGACCGCGTCCGTGGTCGCCTTCACCGAAAAGGGCGAGCGCCTCGTCGGCCAGACCGCCCGCCACCAGCAGGTGACCAACCCGGAAAACACCGTTTACAGCATCAAGCGCTTCATGGGCCGGCGGCACAGCGAGGTCAGCAGCGAAGAGAAAATCGTGCCCTACAAGGTCGTCGGCGGACCTGAGGAACTGGTCAAGGTCGAGGCCCGCGGCAAGCAATACACCCCGCCCGAGATCAGCGCCATGATCCTGCAAGACCTCAAAAAGACCGCCGAGGACTACCTCGGCGCCAAGGTCGAGCGGGCGGTCATCACCGTGCCGGCCTACTTCAACGACTCGCAGCGAAAGGCCACCAAGGACGCCGGCGAGATCGCCGGGCTGAAGGTCGAGCGCATCATCAACGAGCCGACCGCCGCCTCGCTGGCCTACGGGCTGGAGAACAAGAAGGCCCAGAGGATCGCCGTGTTCGACCTCGGCGGCGGGACCTTCGACATCTCCCTGCTGGACCTCGGCGACAACGTCTTCGAGGTGCTCAGCTCCAACGGCGACGGCCACCTCGGCGGTGACGACTACGACGAGGAACTGATCAACTACGTGGCCGAGGAGTTCCGCAAGAAGGAGGGTATCGACCTGCGCAACGATCCGATGGCCTTGCAGCGGCTCAAGGAGGCCTGCGAAAAGGCCAAGTGCGAACTCTCCACCACCATGGAGACCTCGATTAACCTGCCGTTCATCTCCGCGGACCAGGCCGGTCCCAAGCACCTGCAAGAGACCATCACTCGCACCAAGTTCGAGCAGCTTACCGAGCAGCTTACCGAGCGCTGCCGCGGACCGCTGATGCAGGCCATCGAAGCCGCCAAGCTGACCCCCGGCGACATCGACGAGGTCGTGCTGGTCGGCGGGTCGACGCGCATGCCCGCGGTGCAGGAACTGGTCAGGAAGATCTTCGGCAAGGAGCCGAACAAGAGCATCAACCCGGACGAGGTGGTGGCGCTCGGGGCGGCGGTCCAGGGTGCCGTGCTCGCCGGTGATAAGGAGGACATCGTGCTGCTCGACGTCACGCCCCTGGCACTGGGCGTCGAGACCCTCGGCGGCGTGTCCACCACCATGATCGAAGCCAACACCACCATCCCGACCTCCAAGACCGAGGTCTACTCGACCGCAGCCGACCACCAGACCGAGGTGACCATCCACGTCTTGCAGGGCAATAGGCCGATGGCCATCGACAACCGCACCCTGGGGCGCTTCAACCTGACCGGCATCCCGCCGGCGCCGCGGGGCCTGCCGCAGGTCGAAGTGACCTTTGACATCGACGCCAACGGCATCATCAGCGTGTCGGCCAAGGACAAGGCCACGAGCAAAGCCCAGTCCATCCGCATCGAGGGCTCCAGCGGTTTGTCCTCCGATGAGGTCGAGAAGATGAAGAAGGACGCCGAGGCCCACGCGGCCGACGACATCAAGAAGAGGGAATTGGTCGAGGCCCGCAACCAGGCCGAGCACATGTCCTACGAGGTCGAGAAGCAGCTCAAAGAGCACGGAGACAAGGTCCCCGCCGACGAGCGCGGCAAGATCGAGAGTGCCGTGTCGCATTTGCGGGAGGTGGCCAAGGGCGACGACGCCGACGCCATCAAGAAGGCCACCGAAGCCATGATGGAAGCCTCCCAGGCCATCGGCAAGATCATGTACGAAGAAGCCGCCAAACAGCAAGCCGCCACCGGCGCGGGCGGCGGCGGTGGACCAGGCGACGCCGGCCCCGGCGACATGGAGGGTCCGCCCCCAGGCGACGCTGACTCAGCCAAGAAAGACGACGACGTCATCGACGCCGAGTTCGAAGTGAAAAAGTAGACATCAACTCCCCCGCCCGGTCAACCGACAGCGTGGTTTTTTGCGGGGAAGTCGGTTGCAATTCTGTAGGAAACCGCGCACAATTGGCTGGTGTGGGAATTGGAGGATGCCAGCACCCGAGCACAAGCTATGCAACTTGAGCGGGAAGCGGCTTTCCCGTTGCAGGAGAGATTCAATGATTGGGGCACATCCTAGCGCAAGGATCGCCCTGCGAAACCCGCAACTGCTGCTGGGGGAACAGCAAACGTTCGGCTAGATATGAGGAACTGGTCATGCGGTATGAGTTTACTGAGCACAAGGCTGACC
>JAUWNF010000038.1 GCA_030612785.1 Phycisphaerales bacterium | reverse complement strand
CGTCAAGGATACCGATACCCACGGAACGCCGCAGGCCATCATCCCTACGGTTGCCACGACCGGAGACACCGTGGCGGGGAGGAATTCGTGGTGGGAGAATGACTTTGGCACTGCCACATGGGGTGTAACCGGCGGAGATGTCCTGCGCACCGACGGGGAAGAGCACCAGTGGGCTTACGAGACGGACAAGCGCGGCCGCATTCTGAAGATCACTCCGCCAGCGGATTCCGACGGGGTTGACCGAACCACCCACAGCACGTTTGACGACGACGGCTCGGGCACGTTCAGCGCAGGCTCGCACACGTTGACGAAGTCCGGGACCTACAAGCTGCGTTCGCACAAGGTGGGCGATTTCGACCCGCCGGATTACGAATACGCCGCGGAACCCACCATGCTCCCCGCCATTGTGGATCCTGCGGATAACCGGATCAATTACGAGCGTAATAATTCGAACTGGCCCGCCTTTGTTACAAAGAAGCAGGTTGATGGCGCGTCCGAACGCTGGAGTTACAGCTACGCGTCCGGCAATGGCGATCTGCTGACCGAGAAACGCTACGATTCATCCGGTCTCCAGGGGACCATCAGCCATGCGTATACATACTACGCTGATGGCAAGCGGCTTCAGCAGCAAGTCACTACGGACATCCACGACAACACCACCACGCGGCATTTCAACTCCAACGGGACCATCGATTCCGTGGTGGCGGATGAGGCCGATCTGGAGGTGACGACGCAATATACGCATGACCTCATGGGCCGGGTGCGGACCCGGACTCTGTTGCGGGAATACAGCGACCACGTCGAGTTCGAATACTTCTATGACGACGTAGGGCGGCGGACCCGCGAGTGGGACGACCTGGACATGCTGGGCAACTGGCTATCCACGGACACCACCATCGGTGACGAGGACCCCGAGACCGACGCCCGCACAGTGAACGCGGCCAACGAGTACCTGACCCAACAGGTCGGCTCGGCCCAAGAGATCGACCTGACCAGCGACGACAACGGCAACCTGACCAGCAACGGTACGCACATCTACGCCTACGACGCGGAGAATCGGTTGATCCGCGTGACGCGCAAGAGCGACAGCGTCGTGCTTCAGGAGTACGCTTACGACGCTCTGGGGCGGCGGGTGCGGACGGTGGATCTGCCCGAGGACGAAGATGAGAAGGTCACCACGCACGTCTACGCGGGCAGTGCGGCCTGTATCGCCGAGTACGACAGCACGGCCGAGGAGGGGGAGACCGAGGAGCGCTGGTTCGCACATGGGCCGGGGTTCCCCGATCCATTGGTCATGGTGGACCTGACGGATCTGGGTGATAAGTCGGCCGATGCCGAGGAATACCTGTACTACCTCAAGGACCTGCTCGGTAGCGTGACGGCGTTGGCCAACAGCAACGGTACCGTGGTGGAGCGGTACGTGTACGATCCCTACGGCGGCACCACGGTGCTGGGGCCGGAGGGGTATCCGGAGGCCGAGTATTACCACGATGCCGATCTGGACGGGGATGTAGATTGGGAGGATGATGCGCATTTCACTGCCTGCTACGGTTCGGCGGACGCGCGGTGTGTGTTCGTGCATGACCGTGACGGCGACGGCCGCGTGGACATAGACGATTCGGGCTACCTCGCGGTTTGCTTTACCACTAACGGCGTGGCTCCCGGTGATGAGTGTAAGCGCTCGCTGATGGGCTTTTTCGACGTGAACGGTGACGGGGTGGTGGCCTTGTTCGACTTTACGGGTTTTCAGCAGTGCTTCGGGGCCACCGATGACCTGTGCCTGGTGCGGGTCTTCGAGGACGCCAACACCAACGGCGCGTATAATGATGGTGTGGACACGGTGCTGGTCGAATACGCTTACGATGCCCTGGGGCGGCGGGTCGAGAAGGCCGACCATACGGTGGAGCAGTCGCCGCCGCTGACCACCCGCTACGTCTACGACGGACAGAACGTGATCGAGGGAATCGCCACCAACGGCGTCTTGGAGCGTTACTTCGTCAACGGCCCCACTTACATCGACGAGCGGGTGCTGATGTACGATGCGGACAGCGAACAGGACTACTACTACCTGCTCAAGGAGCTGTACAGCATCGCGGGCCTGGCCGACGAGACGGGCCGACTGGTCGAAGCCTACGCCTACGACGCGTACGGCAAGGTGCGTATCGAAACCGCGGGTTCGGTGTCGTTCGACAGCGACGACGACGGCGATACCGATCTGGCAGACTTCGCGGATTTCCAGGAGTGCTTCAGCGGCGGCGGCACCCCGTCAAGCTGTGCGACCGCCCTCGTGGACGCGCTGGACAGCGATGGTGATGACGATCTCGACCTGGACGACCTGGCGGCGTTCGTAAACTGCATGGACGGCCCCTGGGTATCGCTGCTGGCTACCGGCGACTTCAACAGCAATGGAGTGGTGGACGACGACGATGCCGCGGCCTTCGACGATTGCGCCACGAACGGCTCGCCGGGCCCGGCTTGCTTGACGGTGTTCGATTTCAACACCAATGGCGAAATCGACATGTACGACGCAGGCGTGATGGCCGACCTGCTGGGCACGTTCGTGGACCAGCCGACCCACGCCTGCCTGAGTACAGCAACGGGGAGCACCGTGGGCAATCCCTACTTCTTCACCGCCCGCCGGTTGGACACGATCACGACCACCAACGGCGTCAAGCAGATTCAATACAACCGGGCACGGTACTACAACTACGACAGGTGGCTGCAACGGGATCCGGGTGGCTATAACGACAGTCCCAACACGTACGAATACGTCCTCAGTTCGCCGTCAAGGTGGATTGATTGGACTGGGGCCAGTGCTGAGAAGCCAAGCGACGGCAAACCGAAGCCTCCATCATCAGAGCCTCCTGCTCCGCGTCCCACTCGACCTGGATGGCATCCCAAATATGGAGCTCAGCCAGACTGGCGCGGGCGATACCTATTGTTCACCAAATGCAAGAACCGCTTAGCCTCAGCATGTTCTAAGTACAAGTGCTGCAAGGAATGCCCCGAAAAGGAATGCAACAACAGTGCCGATAAGATGTGCAATGATTATATGAGGAAGCTCAGCGACTGGGCCAGGAAGAACCGAGGCAAGCATCAGATGTGCGCCATCATGGCCCAGATTGTCAAAGGCTTCAATCTGGACAATCGTTGCTTCAAGGTGGTTCGTGCGTCTACAGCTCCTCCCAAGAGGAAGCACTCATTTGCTGCTGTCTTCCATGTGTGTAACAAAACAACTACGTGCGACGCCAAATTCGACCCGTGGAGGTGGTTCTGTATCGCGGACACTTCGCCTCTTCCGTATCTTCCCAAGTGCAAGCCTGGAGGACGTTGTTGGCCACTTGACCCGCGGCCATCAACACCCCCGGCGCCGAGCGGAGAGGGCCAAGTAGCCGAGAGCCTGTGATAGGTTGAGGGCGCGTAAAGGTGAATAAGAACGCGGGAACGATCATAGTGAGTGGGACCAGTAGCGTGCCGACCATAGTAGGGATCATTGGACTGTGTCTTTACGTCGCGGCAATCGCGGTACAGGAATCGCGAGGGGGCGATGCGAGCATGTCGCTAAGCGTAATCCTGCTGGTTGGGGGCTCTTTACTACCGCTCGTTCTCATAACAGGTGCATTCCTAACGGCGAAACGGGATGACAAGTTGTCATGTCTTTGGGGACCGGGCTGTATTGCGGTTCTTCTGTTGTTGTTGACTTGGGGGATCGTCTATCCCTCGCACACTGCCGCGATGGAGGGTATGGCGAGCACTCAAGAAATTGTGGGCTTCAATAGTGCACTGCGACGCTATGTTGAAGATCACGATGGCAACTTCCCTGGGAATCTCGACGCTCTTGTTACTGGAGCATACATCCGCAAGACCGACGAGGGTACCTGGTTAGTTCCGGAGCCAAACGGTGATGGAGACGCGGCATTACGAAATCCCGAGTGGTTTGATGTTGCCTGGGGAATACACATCCGCGAACTCAATGCTGGCGGGATGGTAATAGGCAAGAGCCGTCCCATCGTTCGCCCGGCTGCAAGTGCGTCGGCGGGGAGGTGTTTCGATTCGGTGTGCTTGACGATATCAGAGCTATTGGGAGAACGTTTCGGGCGACACAGAGGAGATCAGGAATAACGCTGTTTTGGGTGGATGTCAAACTTCTGAGGGGAGCGTCAATGAAGGATGGAGCAGTTGAGGAGATTCCGCGATGTTGGCAGCGAAGCAAAATGCGCGGGACCCAAAACCGGCGGGGCCAGTTACGGCGGAGGTGTCCGCGTTCTTACCCTCGACAGCGCGAAATGGGCAAGTGCTGCTCTTGCCGAGTACAAGTAAGGCAGTACCCTACAGGAAGGTTCACTCACGTACTGATTCTGGCCGAGTGTCCCGATGGGGACTGGTATGCCGACCATCCACCGGCATCTGGCGTATCACCTTTCCTTCCAAAGGGAATTGCAAAAGACATTGTGAAAGGACAATACTCCGTCGTGCGCAGGAACCTATGCGTCTCGTGTGACACTGCGAAGCGCTTGAGAGCAAGAGCAAACGCATTAAGGAGTTCCTCTTACGGTTTGTGGCACGATTGCTTCTGGTTCGTTCGGAAGGTCATGGGGTCTAACAGTAACTTGGTGATGAGCGATGGTTGTAATTAAGACCTCGGCATGAAAATCAGCAAAAAGACATTAAGAATCATCCTTATGCTCACTGCCATTCTGCTGGTTTTGGGTGGAATCAGGCTTGTGCGATATGTGCCCAGAATGCAGTTGACTGGTCGATCCATCGCTCATCTTAGTTTGGTCATCACCGAGTACATCATTGAGAATGGCTGTATGCCCCAAAATCTTGAGGAGCTGGAACAAGCCGGTTTCATTGGTCGAACAGACCAAGGAGAGGTTGTCGCTAAGTCCCGCGAAATAAGGCCAGTCGTTCTCTACCATTTCGAGGACATCTTCGTCAATTGGTCTGTTTCTGTGGATGATCTGGCCGAGACTGATGATGGGTTGATAGACCGCCGTACAGGAGAGCGGGTGTGGATTATTGGAGTAAAGTCAGCTTTCCGTTCCGGGAATGTAGAGGGCAGCATGCACAGTTCAGTTCTTCTGTATCGTGAACTTGTCTCAAGCAAAGCAGACGACGGGTAGCATGGCCGACGGGAGCGAGACGTTCGCCTACGACCTGCTGGGCAACCGGGAGGGTGCGAGCGCCTATACGTGAGGCGCTGCGAAGCAATGCGGAGATGACAGCAGTGCTGAAGCCCTTGAAGTACAGACTAAGATGGTCGCGGCATCCTCTGGTACGGGCCAGCTTTTGGGGGAGCCGTGGCGCCTCGTTTCTTTTGGCGTACATTTGCGTCCGGGCAATGGTAGATCAGCTTCAGTTCTTCACGGCGGGAAACCTGACTACCGCGACCTTCTTGGACCCTTACCGTCTGATTTGGCTTGCGAATGGAGTTCTCGTCCCGGCGGCTGCTTACGTAACCTTTTTTGTGAACTGCGGACGGACCATCAAACAAGCGCGGATCACATTCTTCTGTTGTGCGATGCTGACATTGCCTGCGGT
This sequence comes from Phycisphaerales bacterium, assembly GCA_030612785.1. Classification (GTDB taxonomy): domain Bacteria; phylum Planctomycetota; class Phycisphaerae; order UBA1845; family UBA1845; genus JAAEQG01. The sequence goes on along the minus strand of JAUWNF010000038.1, from coordinate 7,546 downwards.
TGGGTACTTCACTTATAGTCTGTCCCATACACTTCCCCTTCCCGGAGGATATCTGGACATGGAAATGGTTTTGAGTGCAGTGTTTATGCTTTTGTTGGTGGCCTTGCTCTGGGGTGGGGCACTGTTAAGGTATGGGATGATTCGACCATTGAAGGACGAGGATTATCATGTTCGATGCGGAGCCTGTGGCTACGATTTAACCGGGAATACTTCTGGTGTCTGCCCGGAATGTGGGCAACGGTTTTTGAGCAGCCAATGCCAGAGTGATGAACTGGTTGGCAACCGCACTCAAGAGGAGACAAACCGCCCATAGAGCGGACGAGGGGGGGCAACCCCTGCGCTTGTGCGGTCACGGAGAAGAAGCTTCTTATGGAATGATGGTGAAGCTCAATGATCACAACCTTGTTGGCTCTGCGCGGCGGGGACACGGACACGGACACGGACGCGGCCGGTGTCGGCCGTATCGAGGCGGAGAGGCAATTGCAGGCCGACGTAACACAATAACTCGGAGGCGATTTCGATGCGAACGTATCTACTGGCGATTTTGGCTCTTTGGGCAGGGACCGTGTCCGGCGCTTTTGCGAGCATGGTCACCGTGGTTGTGGACGTTGAGGCCGACGTGCTCGATCAGGAGTTCTCCGTCGGCGACGTAATCACGCTGCCGCTGACCATCGAGCATGAGTCCACGGCCGGGGTCTGCGCCGTCGATCTTGAACTGACCTGCGCAAGCGATGCCGTTCACATCCTCTCGGTGACGATCAACGATGCTTTTCCACTGGTGCTGGCGGAGGACCCGGAGGAACTCCCCGCCCTGCACTATCACACGGTCCGTGCCCAGCGGATGACGGCGCTGGACCGCACTCTGGGTGCCAAGGGAGCCGCCGTCAGTCTGGGCACCGTTGAACTGGAAGTGCTCACGGACGCCCCGTTCGACTCGGCTCTAACGGTGAGAGCCGAAGCCGCAACCATCGGCCGCAATCGACCCCGCACCGTGATCCAGCCTCCGGGGGTGGAAGCTGCCCGCGCCAGTACTGTAGGGATTGCCATCCGCCATCCTGACCTCTCCGCGGAGCAAGAGCCAGACGAAGAGGACCCCTGGACATGCGAGGAGGCCTCGCTCGCTCTGGAGGTGCAGCCGCTCGGTGGCGGTGAGCCGGTGACCGTGCTGGCCCCGGACACGACGTACGAGTTGCACTACCAGGCCGGTTATGAGCGCGTGGATTTCTACATCCTGTTTGCCATTGGGATGTCGGCCGATCAAGGGTTTACCGACGCCGTGCCCCCAGAAACCGGAGACTGGGCATCCAGCGGAGACTTCCAGTTCGTGGATATTGAAGCCGAATTGGATGAGTTGATCCCCGCGCCTGGATACCCGGAAGGCTACTACCGCACCTACATGGTCGTGGATGACTTCTGGCCGGACACGGACCGCTACGCGGGTCCTGCGGGGCATCTGTGCGACCTCACGACGGGCTCTGCGGGCGTGTTGAATCTGGAATTCTACATGGCGTACACCGACCGAGATCAGTACCACCACGTAGCCATGCACACCCAGACCGAGTTCCTCGTCCAGGAATCTACGGTCGATGACGGGGACGACGAATAATCCTGGCGTTGGCGATGACTCCGTCCTGCACGGCGACTGCGTACTATACGATTGCGTATTGTGGCCAAGCTCGTATAACCGCACCTGCCACCAACATCGCCGGTGCGACGCGTTGCGAATCCCGAGCTTCTTGGTGGTAATCGGCGCGCACAGTGGGTCTACCCCAGGCTGTGAGCCGTGGGCGACATCCTCGGTCCACTTCATCGGGTTGGCGGCGTTCCAGCTCGGCCGGACGATGCGGAGCTGGCCCGAAACGTCATGCGACGGAAGGCACTGCCGGAGCTCGGCCGCAGAAGAGAATCTCACTGCGTTTGAGGGCGCGGCGCGGGCGCAGGACCGCGCTCCAACACCAGAGCGACGACAGCGGCGTAGCCCAAGGCGTTCGGAATGGCCTGCCAGCCGCAGCCGGCGACCAGGGAGACGAGCAGGGCGAGCCAGGTGGACTGGCAGAACGGGCAGTTGGCGAAGTACCGCAGGGCCCGTTGACCCAGGGAGACGCGGGACAACTGCTCCAGCCTGCGATGGCGAGCTTCGACCTCGGCGTCGGTCAGGTCGCGCTGGCCTGGAGGCCCCCGTCGTCAGCAGTTGCAGCACCAGGGGCTGCCTTCGCTCCGCTCACCTCGTTCAAAAACCTCGGTGCCGCGCAGCACCTTCAGCTCAAAATACGACCAGATCCCGGGTATCGTACACACTGCCGCACTCCCGGCGCAGCAGGGTACGGCCCAGGGCCATGATCCCGGCGACGACCCCGTCGATCCGCTCGACGCTCTTCTTCTTGCTCGGTTTGAGGTTCCCGGCGGCGTCGGTCTCGACCGCCACGCTGGCGGCCATCCACCGCAGTACCGGATGGCCGCCGTGACGCAAATCTCCGGCGATGACCAGCTTCTCCCACTCCTTGGTCGGCGCGGTCATGTCCTTAAAACCCTGGCCGAAGAGCACCACCTCGAATCCATCGTCCTGGAGCTGGAGGGCGAGCTGCGTGGCGTTCCAGGGATCGATGGCGATCTCGCGGATGCGGAACCGCTTGCTTAAATCGTTGATCCGCGCGCGGACGCGATCGTAGTCCACCACGTTGCCGGGCGTCAGTTCGATGAGGCCCTGCCGGGCCCAGGTCTCATAGGGAACGTGGTCGCGGCGCTCCCGGTTGGGCGTGCAGCTCGTCGATGATCACCCCGTGGGCGTTGACGCCGTGCTTGGTGTAGGCCTCGGCGCTGACCACCTTGAGCACGCTGCCGGTGGCCTCGACCACGATGGCGTTAACGTAGAGCCGGCTGCGGCGGGCCAGTTCCGGCTCGGCCAGGACCATCGTGCGGGCGGCATTAAACACCAAGCGGGCCTGCTCGCGGTCGGCGGCGGCGCAGTAGACCTGCGCTCCGGGCTCCCGGTCGGCGAACGCCAGGAGGCAGCCCAGCCCTCCGGCCATTTCCGTCTTGCCGGTTTCCGGGGGACGTAGATGAAGGCCTCGCGGTAGCGCCGCGTGTCGTCCGGTCGCTTCCAGCCGAAGAGGTTGGCGACGATGGACTGCTGCCAGGGCTGCAGCAGGAACGGCCGGCCCTGCCACTCGCCCGCGGTGAAGGTCAGGCACTCGTGGAAGAAGTCGATGGCGCGTTGGGCGGCGCGGGGATCGAACCGGCACTCGCCGGCCGTGGCGTAGGGGTCGTAGCCGGGAAGCTGGCGGAGCAACGCCTCGACGCCGCCCTGCTTGCCTGCAGCGCAACTCCTGGTCCGTTTCGAGCGTGACGGGGCTTTAGCCCGCGTCGAAGAAGCGGCTCTTCTTGCCATCGGTCACCTCGCGAGCGCGCGCCGGCGACTGGATGCGGCTGCGGGCCGACGGCGTCATCCCGAACTCCTGCTCGAGGCGGGTGAGCTGCTGGGCGAGCTTGGCAGCGATCGACACCTGCGGCCACTGCTGAACGTAACGGGGCTTGCCCGCTTCATCGCGGAGCGTGTACACCTCGCCGTTCTTCTCGATGAACGCCTCGGTCTTGCGCCAGCGGGTCCACAGCCGGCAGTAGCGGGCCAACGCGTGGCCGTCGATCCGCGAGAGCACCCCCATCGCTTCGAGCATGGGGGCGAGCTGGTCCCAGATCGCACGGGCATCGGCATCGAGCCAGTCGGGGCAGTCGGGCGTGCCGGCCGGGCCCTGCACCTCCAGCTTCTCGCGGTGCCCGGTCACCAGTGTGCTTCCGCGCAGCTTCAGAACCGGCGTCGGTGTCGGTGCTGGTCCGCGGCGTCCCATGTGCGAATGATGCTCCTCTGCGGGGCTATCCCCCCTATACAAAACCCTCGAAAACACGCGCGCTGGTGGCGACGTGGTAGTCGCCGGAGACCTGCAGAGATTTGACCGGCCTACCGGTCGGGGCCCGCCCGAAGCCGCCGTCGCAAAGGACCGTCTTGCGCGAATGACAGGAGGCGCACAGCGTCTGCAGGTTGGAGGGATCATCCGTTCCGCCGTCGCGGCGCGGGACGATGTGGTCCACGTGCTCTCCGGGGACCATGCCCCCGTGGTGCAGTCCGAACGGATCACAGCACAACGGATGGCGGACGAGGTAGCGCGTGCGGACCCGCCGCCAGCGCCGGCCGTAGCCGCGCGCGTGTGCGTTGGGCCGGGGCTCGTGCGCGCGCAGCGCCTTGGTCGCCGGCACGTGCTGCGGTTGATGGCGTTCGGGCTTGTGTGGCATGGCAGACTCCAACACCGGTATCCCGTCCACATTATAGCGGAGTGATCTAGGCGACGTTCCAGGGTTTGGAACGTAGGAGGTGTCATTCGAGTAGAACCCGGAAGCGCCGGTTGCAGTCTTTGCAGCGGACCCACCACAGCGCGCTGCCGTCGCCCTGGTCGGCGATGGAGCGGTACTTGGCGAGACGTACGCCGCCGCAGGCGGGGCAGCGCGGCCGTTCCACAACGATGGTGGGCAGTCTTCGCCGGTTGGGGCGGTGGTCGTGAGCAGGCGTCATGTTCGGCGTCGCTTCATTCATGTGCTGTCACTCCGGTGACACTTCACCGCCCGCCACCAAGGCGAAAGATTACCGAGATGTTTCGCGGAATTCCCTTCCCTGTCGGCCAAACCCAGCGTACTGACACAGTGGTGACATCGAGAACCCAAACGCAAGGAGAGATGAAGATGACCACGAACCCGACGCATGCCAAACCGACGGCCCTTGAGACCTACCGGGCCCGCCGGGCCGACGTCGCTCGCCTGCTCGACTGGCTCGGGATGGAGCTCGACAAGCTCGGCGAGAAGGCCGAGGCCGAGCCGGTGAACTGGGGGTACGCCGGCACGATGGGCCACGTTCGCACCAGCCTGATCGACCTGCTGGAAGGCCTGTCGGGCATCGAACGGGAACGCATCGAAGAGACGCTGCGGGAGTAGCCGCGGCACAAGTGGACCCTTTGAATTGGGAGACATGCGATGAAGAAAAACGAAGTGAAGATCGGAGCGACCTACACCGCGAAGGTCAGCGGCAAGGTCGTCCGCGTCCGCATCGACGCGGAGAACCGTCAGGGGGGATGGAACGCCACCAACCTGGCCACGAAGAAGAAGGTCCGCATCAAGAGCGCCCAGCGCCTGCGGGGCGAAGCCGGCAAGAAGGCCAAGGAGAAGAAGCCGGTCGATCCCGACCGCTGCGCGACCCCGCGCTGCAAGGGCGAGCCGGTGGTCACGCACCTGGGCAAGCCGCTGTGCCAGAAGTGTTGGGACCGGGTTTGCCAGGCCGAGAGTGACATGGAGGCCGTGGCCAGGATGGCGGCGGCCAAGGATGAAACGGCGCCTGCGGATGGTGCCACGACCCAGACACACGCCTGCGCCATGACGGCGCCGGCCAACCAAGAGGAGAATGACATGGCATCGAAGAAGAACAAGAAGTCGAAGAAGACCCGCAAGAGCAGCGCGAAGGAGAAGGCCACCGCCAAGGCGAAGACGCCCGCCAAGCCCAAGGCCGCGGGCAAGCAGAAGGAGAAGCGCGTCAGCGCGCTGGACGCCGCCGCGCAGGTCCTGAAGAAGGCCGGCAAGCCGATGCACTCGCGGGAGATGATCGAGGTGATGACCGAGCAGGGACTGTGGAAGAGCCCGGCGGGCAAGACGCCCGCGGCCACGGTCTACTCCGCCATGCTGCGGGAGATTCAGAAGTCCGTCGACAGCGGCGGCCAGCCCGTCTCCCGCTTCCGCAAAGTCGAACGCGGCCAGTTCGCATTCAACGCGTAGCGCGGGAGAGCAGCGATGACGAGCACCGACGAACATCCAGCACCGCTTCCCAACGCGACCCCAGTCCACGTCCAAAGCGAGCACTTCGCGGACGAATGCGACGGCGTCATCGCGGACGCTGACTATGACGACGGCTGGTTCTATCGCATCGAGGTGACCGCCGGCGACCGCATTGACGGTCAGCGCAACGAAAAGGGCGAGTTGTGGGTATGCGACTTCGAGGTCGTTCCCCTGGACGTAACTCTTCAGCCGTCTGCAATGCGTGGCGGCCGCCGTGTACAGTCTGACTTTACTTGCGCGCTGGCCTATGCGCGGGTATGTCTGTGGTCATGTCGTCAGCAAGGACCAAGGCAAACCCGGCACACGCTTTGATCGAGGCCGCACTACGCGGCGAATTGACCGAGACGCAGGCCGAAGGACTTTACAAGCTGGGCTCCGAAGTGGTGACGCTGGCGCTCTTGGCGGCGAGCAAACGCATCGCCGAACTGCGAAGGCAGACCGACCAGCGCGGGCCATCCCCTTCCACCCCGTCGGGCATGGTGCCGGTTTACACCCAGCCCAACACCCCCCAGCGGCCCAAGAAACCCGGGGCCAGGAAGGGCCATCCCGGCCACCGGCGTCAACCACCCCAGCGGATCAATAACCGCCGCAAGCACCGCCTGAAACGCTGCCCTTGCTGCGGCGGGCCGCTGCAGCGTTGTGAGCGCAAGCGCACGCGAACCATCGAAGACATCCCCGAAGAGGTTCAGCCGGTGGTCACCGAGCACACCATCTATCGGGACTACTGCCCCAAGTGCAAGAAAGACGTCGAGCCCGTGGTGCCCGACGCGATGCCCGCCGCTACGCTGGGGCATCACCTAATTGCTCTGACCGGGTGGTTCCATTACGGCCTGGGCATCACTCTCGATCAGATCGTGGACATTCTCGGCTACCATCTGCAAACCAAGCTGACCCCGGGTGGTCTGATCGACGCCTGGCGGCGGTTGGCCGAGGTCTTGAACGCCTGGTACGAGCAGATCGGTGAGCAAGCCAAAAGGTCGACACATTTGCACGCCGACGAGACCGGTTGGCGGGTCAACGGTTTGACCTATTGGCTGTGGTGTTTTGCCAATGCCCGAGTTTGCTATTACATGATCGACCGCTGCCGGGGCAGCCCGGCCTTGCAGAAGTTCTTTACCGAGGTCTTCGAGGGTGTTTTGATCACCGACTTCTGGGCACCCTACCAATCGGTGTGCGCCGAGGACCGGCAGTACTGCTTGGTTCATCTGCTGCGCGAACTGGAAAAGGTGGATCTGGGCAACGATTCGGCCGAATGGCGGGCGTTTGCCAAGAGACTACGCCGCCTGATACGCGACGGGATTCGTTTGCGTAAGCGCTCGGGCTTTGCGCCGGGCAAATTCCAGAGCCGGGTTGAGCGGTTGAATGCCCGGCTGGCCAAGCTGGCGGCTGAGGAACACCTCGATGCCGACACGCGGCGTTTGACGAAGCGTTTACGCAAGTACGCCGAGTTCATCTTCACGTTTCTGGATTATGCCGATGTGGCGTTTGAGAACAATTTCGCCGAGCGGCAGATTCGCCCGGCGGTGATCCTGCGGAAGAACAGCCAGTCGAATCGCTCCGAGCAAGGCGCGGTCACCCAAGCTGTGCTGATGAGCGTCTACCGCACCCTGAAGCTCCGCGGCCTCAACCCGACAAAAACCATCGCCGACGCCCTCAAAACCCACCTCGCCACCGG
>JAUWNF010000271.1 GCA_030612785.1 Phycisphaerales bacterium | reverse complement strand
GGCTGGGCACCCTTGTTCGGCATACGCCACAACGACTGCAAGTATATCCACGCGCCGCGCCCGGAGTTTTATGACCTTGCCGAAGATCCCAAGGAACTGAACAACCTGCTGGAGCAGCGTACTGAGGAGGTGGCCGCGCTGAACCGGGAACTCGACCAACATATCGGTGCCGACCGGTTTGGCAAAGACGCCCTCGAGCAGGCCATCACCATGGACGCGGAAACCGCCGAGAAGCTGGCCGCCTTGGGCTATGTCGGTCATGTCGCGGAACCAGGTTCCTTGGACGCGGAGGCCGCTGCCCAGTTGGATCCCAAAGACATGGTTCATCAGTGGGAGGCCATTCAGAAAGGCAACAATCTCATCGCCGCCGGAAGGATCCATGAAGGTTGTGAGATTCTGGAGGCGTGTCTCAAAGAGGTGCCTGGGGATGTCTGGACGATGCGCTGCTTGGCCGGCGTGTATATGACGATGGGCAAGCGGGATGAGGCGGAGGCGCTGTTCCGGCAAGTCCTGGTTCTTGAGGAGCGGGCCCCGGAGGTTTACGCGTCGTTGGCGAGGCTGTCGCTTCAGAAAGGCGATGCTGTTGCCGCTCAGCAGATGCTTGATGAAGCCCGTCGCCTCGATCCCGACTATGCGGGAACATTCGTGGCGCTGGGGACGCTGGCCGTTGTCCAGAACGACATGGAAAAGGCCGAGAGTTACTTCCTCCAGGCCATCGAGATGGACCCGGGAACCGTCGGACCGCAGGCCTATTGCCAATTGGGCATAATGTACCTTCGGTTATTGGAATACGAAAAGGCCCGCGAGGCCTTCGACAAAGCGCTCGAGATCAATCCGTCGCACGCAGTAGCCCACGGTGGGCGAGCCAGTCTTTTGGCCGAAGAAGGCAACTTCGATGAGGCGATCCGCGAATTTGCCAAGGCGGTTCGTTTCGAGCCCGGAAGCCCGTTGCTTCTGAGCTTCCTGGCAGGATCATATGACAAAATGCGGCAGTACGAAAAGGCCAAAGCGTTCGCTGAACGAGCTCTCGCCATCGACGAGAACTTTCCTGCCGCTCTCAACAACCTCGGGCTTATCATGAAGCATACGGGCGATGTAGAGCAGGCGATGGAGCTGTTCAAACGTACGTTGGAAACGGAGCCCAACCATCTCGCCTCCCGCATCAATCTCGCCCAATGCTACCTGGCCCGTCGAGAGGAAGAAAAAGCGGTGGAGCAGTTCGTCGAGGTCCTCAAACATAACCCCCGCGTTCCAGTCGCCCTCCTGAACTTGGGCACCTATCACGTGACCCACGGTCGTGCGGAACACGCGGCGCACTTTTTCCAACGGGCTCTTCTCGCGGATCCGGACTACGCCCTCGCCCATACCCATTACGGCATGCTGCTACTGCAACGCGGTCTGGCTGAGGAAGCCCTAACCCACCTTAAGAAGAGTCTCGAGATCGAACCAGACCAACAAGGGCATGAAGAGATCGAATATCAGGTCAGACAGCTTGAGCAATCGCTCCAAGCCACTTCCCGTCCTGCGCAGAAGAGCACCCAGCCGGGCATCGACGAGCCCTGACCGAGAATCTCACTCACTTAGCTCCGCGAGATCAAACTATGGACAAAGCAAGCACCGTCGCCACTGTACTTCTCGGGGCGATTCTCCCCGTGTGCGTCTCGTCCTGCTCACGCGACGAGCGCGCCGGTGGCCAGAAAGCCGGTTCGCAGCCCAACGTCCTGTTGATCACCCTCGACACCACGCGTGCCGATCATATCGGAGCCTACGGCTGCACGTACGCCTATACCCCCACTCTCGATGCCCTGGCCCAACAATCCGTCAGGTTCGAGCGTGCCTTTGCACCCACCCCGGAGACCCTTCCGTCGCACACGAGTATCCTGACCGGGGTGTATCCGTTCTATCACGGCGTTCGGGATAACTCCCACTTTGTGGCCAATCCCGCCCTGAACACTTTGGCGGAGACGTTTAAGCAAGCCGGATATCAGACCGCGGCCGTGGTGGCGGCGTTCGTGCTCGATTCCCGATTCGGTCTCGACCAGGGCTTTGACATCTATGACGACAAGGTCGCCTCCGTCTCGGAGTCCGCGCGCTTTACCGTACCCGAGCGGAATGCCGCTGCGGTCACTGATGCGGCATTAAACTGGCTTGGTACTGTCGCTACCGACCGCCCGTTCTTCTTGTGGATTCACTATTATGACCCCCATGCGGTCTACGCCGCGCCTGAATCGTTTACCAAGTACCAAGGGCATCCGTATGACGTGGAAATCGCCTATACCGATGATGAACTCGGGCGCTTGCTGAAATTCGTAGGGGAGTTCACCGCCGGGGGCCGACGGACCCTGACCGTGTTCACCGCTGACCATGGGGAAGCGCTCGGGGAATATGGTGAACGCACCCACGCCTATTTCGTCTACGACAGTACGCTTCACGTCCCTTTGCTGATTCGCCTGCCGGACGGCTCACACGCGGGGCGGGAGATCGACGTCCCCGTCGGGCTGGTTGACCTCATGCCCACGATCCTGGATGTGGTGGGTCTTCCCGTGCCCGACGCAAACCACATCCACGGGCGCTCGTTGCTTCCGCTGCTCCAAGCGGAGGAGATGCCGGCAGGTTTCCTTGACCGGCCTATCGCGTTCGAGAGCTACGAACCTCACTACAGCTATGGGTGGGCCCCGGTACAGGGTATCCGCGTCGGCGGCACGAAGTTCATTGATTCGCCCGTTCCGGAACTATACGTCCTCTCAGAGAACCCCAAGGAGATTCCCAGCGCAAACCGTTACGCGGAAAGGCCCCAGTTGGTCGCTGAACTCGAAGCAACCTACCATGACTTGTTCGAGAGCCGGCTTTCTTTCCCCCCTTTTACCGCGGCCGCCCAGGCACCGGACTCGGACGTCATCGAACGCCTGCGTGCGTTGGGTTACGTGGCCTCCACCATTCCCGACGAGCCCTCGGCAAGCCCCGGCAGGGATCTGAAGGACATGCTTCCGTTCTACACGCAGATCCTGAATAGCATGGCCATGATCACGAACGGCGCGTCGCAAGCGGCTGCTCAGGCGCTGGCCGGCTTGTTCAGGGAGGACCCGGAAAACAGGACCGTTCTGTGGATGCTCGCGGAACTCGGCGCCACCACCCCCGCGGTGGCCGACGAAGTACTACCGCTCCTCGAGGACGCTCTCGACAACGGTCGAATCGTGCCGGACATGGTGCCGCAGATTCTGGTCAACTGTGGGAGGATGTATCTGGCGAAAGAGAACGACGAGGGGGCCCTGAAGTGTTTTGGAGATGCGAGGAAGATCGAGCAGGACTATGCCGCCGCCCATTGGTGGTGGGGTGTGACCTGCCTCCGGATCGGCCGGCTGGCGGAGGCGGTTGATGCCCTGAGCCGTGCAGCCGAACTCTTCGGGCCGGCAGTGGACCATTGCCACCTTGCGCTGGGGTTGGCCCTATTTGCCGACGGGCGAACGGAACAAGCCGTGCAGGAGTGGGATGGGGTCTTGAGCAGAAGGGACCAAACCCCGATGGCAGTCTGGCGTGCGGCTGCGGCATGTCCGCTGGATGCCGCTATTGCTGAGAGGGTCTCGCCGGCGTTACGCCGCGCGATCGATAAACCTCTGCCACCTCGGGTTGCGTCGGCTGTGGGCATCGTGTACGCCAAGAGCCTCACACTACTGCACGCGTTCGAGCCGGCAATTGCAGCGTTTGAGAAAGTGCGGTCGCTTCTTCCGAAAGACGACCCGACGCTGGAATTGAGCTTGGCCGGACTCCATCAGCGGCTCGGGCGGACCGCCCAGGCGCGAGCGCATATCGCCCGGGCGTACGACATCGCCCCCGAGCGAGGCGACGTGGTGAATGCACAGGCCGCTCTGCTGGAGGAAACTGGTGACCTCGAGGGAGCCGTCAAACTGATCGATTCCTATTATCAAGCTCATCCGGACAGCGTAGACGTAGCGAACAATCTGGCCTGGATGCTGGCCCGGCAAGGGCAGGATCTCGATCGGGCATTGAAACTGGCCAAGCGCATCGTCCAGCGTCATCCTGGCAGCGCCACGCTGAACGATACGTTGGGCTGGATCTACCACCTGCGCGGTGACCGGGAGATGGCCATCCACTTCCTGGCGCGGGCCGTTGAGATCGAACCCCGGAATGCCACCCACCAGTATCACCTGGGATCGGCCTGCCGGGCGGCGGGTCAATTGGATTCCGCCCGCGAAGCGTTTGCCAAAGCCGTTGAACTCGCCCCCACACCTCGCCCCCGATGGTACGATGAGGCCAAAGCCGCATCGCCGATTCCGTAGGCTGACTGGGGCGCTTTCGAGATGGCTGTGCCGTGTTGCCCGGGTACTCGGCAACGCCCTGGCAAACTGCCCGCCGGCCTTGTTCGACCTGTCGAAGCGCATCAGAACCCCGCCGGGCGCAGCCGAGCCATCAAGGTGAGGTCTCACGCAACCGGTCCCGGGCGAGCTGGAGTCTCTGCCTGACACCGGGGCCCAAGCGGTCACCGTCGATGGCAATGGCCTTTTCGTACTCGGCGATCGCGTCTTCGTAGCGTTTCATCTTGACGAAGTAGTCGCCCCGCAGGCGGGGAATCAGCCCGAATTGTGGATCGAGAATCTCGGCGGCTTCCAGTTGTTGCTCGAATTCGGCATAGCGCCCAAGAGCGTACAGCGCCTGGGCATACTGGAACAGCATTCTGGGTGTCGGATGCTTCCGGACGAACTCACCGAGAACTTCGGTGGCTTTGACCGGCTGGTGCAGCCTCGCATACATCTCGGCCATTCGGCGTACCGGAGCGTCAAACCCTTCGCTGTGTGCTGCCAACTCTCTGGCCAGTTCAAGGGCTTCCTCGTAGCGCTTCAGGCCGATGAACCGTGTGACCTCAGCCATCTGGTTGATGATGATGATATGATCTTTGCAGTCGGGCAGGGAACCACATTCGGTTTGCTCGCCTCCGCCGACGTAGCCTAACGCCCTCAGTTTGGCCAACTCGTCCTCGGTCAATTCGCGGGCGCCGGAGAGGTTGCTTCCCTCCTGACCCCAACGAGTCATGAGTTCCGTGAGTTGGGCTTGGAGGTCGTCGAGTCTCCGAGGGCCATTTTCGTGGCGGTTCTTCTGTTCCGCGGGATCCTGGCCCAAGTCGTAGTACTCCGGTCTCGGCGCCAGAATATATTTGTCGGTATGCCGTCGCAGGCCGTAGAGATTGCTGCAGCCTTGGGCGCCCGGGTAACACGACTCGATGTAGATCGCTCGGTCCGGCTGCGGGTCGATGGTCAACAGACTCTGCCCGTCGACCCGTGTCGGCAAGGATAGCCCCAGGAGATCGATAATCGTGGGGAGGATGTCGACAACCCCAACGACTCGGTCGTCCACGCGGTAGGGGCCATCGAACAACGCCGGACAGGAGAGGATGAGCGCCACTCGCATGGTACTTTCGTAAAGGAATATTCCGTGGCCGGCTTCGTCGTGTTCGAAAAGGCCCTGGCCGTGGTCCGAGAC
>JAUWNF010000274.1 GCA_030612785.1 Phycisphaerales bacterium | reverse complement strand
TGCCCGACGAGATCGAGGAGGTGGCCATTCCCGCGTCCCTACTCACCGACGGCGCGGTTCCGGCGGCGGACCTGCTGGTCCACTGCGAGTTTGCAAGCTCCAAAAGTGACGCCCGGCGGCTCATCAAGGAACGCGGCGCCCGATTTGACGGCATCGTGCTAACCGACCCAATGGGCACCGTGCGGATCAAGTCCGGCCAGGTCTTGCAACGTGGCAAGCGCAGGTTCGTGCGCCTGGTGCTCGCGGACTAAACGACGGGTCCGGTAGTCGTTTCCTGCCACCAAGACACGAAGGCACCAAGAAGCGGTGAGTGGGTGGGTGGCATGCCTAAGCGAAGCGCAGCAACGCGGAGCGACGCGCAGGCATGTTGAACGCTTGGCATGGAAAAACGTTGATACATGCTTGCGCATCGCTACGCGATGCTTAAGCACGCCACCCGCGGACCTTGGACTTTGGACTTTGGACCTATTATGGCCCTTCCGGTAGTCGCTATCGTCGGCCGGCCGAACGTCGGCAAGAGCTCGCTGCTCAACTGCGTCGCCAGGCGCATGGTGAGCATCGTCGAGCCGACGGCCGGCGTCACCCGCGACCGCGTAAGCGAACTCATCAGCCTCGACGACGATTTCTACTTCGAGCTGGTGGACACCGGTGGCTACGGCATTGACGACCCGGATGACCTCACCGAGCACATCGAGCGCCAGATCCTTTTGGCCGTTGATCAGGCCGGCTTGATTCTCTTTGTGGTCGATGCCCACGACGGCATCATGCCGCTGGACCAGGAGATGGCCCGGCTGCTTCGCAAGCACACCGATCACGTCGTGCTGATCGCGAACAAAGTGGACAGCCCGGCTCAGGAGCCGACGGCGGCCGAGTTCGGGCGGTTGGGATACGGCGAAGCGCTGCTCTTTTCGGCGACCCACCACTACGGCCGCCGCGAGTTGATGGAGTTGATCGCGGAGCGGCTCGCGGGTCTAGCCGGTGAAACGCCTGACGAACCCATTATGAAGGTCGCCGTGGTCGGCAAGCGCAACACCGGTAAGAGCACCTTTATCAATGCCCTGGCCGGCGAGGAGCGGGTCATCGTCAGCGAGCGCCCCGGCACCACCCGCGACGCCATCGACGTTGCCTTCGAGCAAGACGGACGCGCCTTCGTAGCCATCGACACCGCCGGCGTACGCAAGAAAAGGAAGATGGCGGATGCCATCGAGTTTTACGGTTATACCCGTGCCGAACGCTCCATCCGCCGGGCCGACGTCGTGCTCCTGTTCCTGGATGTGGCCGAGAAGATCAGCCGCGTGGATAAGAAACTCGCCACGCTGGTCCGCGAGCAGTACAAGCCGTGTGTCGTAGTGATCAACAAGTGGGATCTGGCCAAAGGCCGTGCGTCCACCGAGGACTTCGGTGAGTATCTCAGCAAGGTCTGTCCGGAGTTGGACTACGTTCCCGTGGTTTTCACCACCGCCACCAAGAACCACAATGTCGACGCGGCCATCGACGTGGCGTGGTCACTGTTCACCCAAGCCGGCGTTCGGCTGGGTACCGGGAAGTTGAACGCAGCGTTGTCGGCCATCCTGGAGGAGCGCGGTCCGTCGGCCAAACGCGGCGCCAAACGTCCCCGAATCTACTACGCCACCCAGGTGGCCGTCCGTCCTCCGACAATCGTGATGTTCGTCAATCGACCGTCACTGGTAACCCAGAACTATCAACGGTACTTGCTCAACCGCCTTCGCGAATGTTTACCTTTTCACGAAGTACCGATAAAATTGGTGTTTCGAGCGCGGCGGACCCCGTAAATCTGAAATGGATCCAGCCGCTGACGGGGAGACCAGCGATGAGCATCGAGTTTCATTGTTCCAAGTGTGGCAAACTCATCCGTGCCCCCGACACCACCGGCGGCAAGCGCGGCAAGTGTCCCTATTGCAAACAGAGCGTCTACATCCCCATGCCACGCGAGGAACTCGAAGAGATACCTCTGGCTCCCATCGACGAGGCCGACGAGGCCCGCGAGCGCCGCCTCCACGAGGAGGCGCGCCGCCTCGCCACCGCCATCAACAAGGAGGAACCCGGCAAGTACGACACCGGCGACGTCCTCAGCACCGAGGGCTCGGTGCCGCTTCCACGCGACCTCGAAGTGGATGTGCCAGCGCTGGTCAACGACTTTCTGTCGGCGATGGCTGCGTCGGACATGGGCCGGGCCGACACCGCCGCGCGCGAACTCAAGAAGCACGTCACCCAGGCCAAGGATCACGTGCAACGGTTGATGGAAGACCAGACTCCGCCAATCGAACTGGGCAACATCCCCGCGCCGGTTTACAAGGGGTTTTTGCGTTCCCTGCTGGAGTTGCTGTAGCGTATCGGCCGCGCCTATTCGAAGCTGAACTCCATGCCAACGAAGTAGCCCCTCTGCTTTTCCGTACAGTGCCGTACGGTAGCTTTGCCGTGATAGCTCGCCTGGGGCAGGTGGATGGCAATGGGTAGGGTAACGCCGGTCGGGAGGGCTTCGTCCGTCCGTACGGCGAGTCCCCTGGTGCTCAGATTGCAGCACGTACCGATGATGAGTTGCTCGGCCCCGGACTCGTCGGTGAGCCACAGTTGGGTCGTCCCCGGAAAGAGCCAGCGCGGCGCCTGGCGCTGGCCGGTCTCAGGGCCCGCGCCTTCTGCGGACTGATGCGCATTCACCAGTTCGCCGACGGTTTCGGCGGTCAAAGCAATTATCTCGTCAGCATCCACGATTTGGCCCTCTCTGCGGCGTCACCGCGCAACCGCCTCCGCGCCAGACCGCCCCGCGCAGGCTAACGCCTGTGGCTCTTTGTCGCACAGCTCTACGCAGGCGGAACCTGGACCACCTGGGAGACCTCGGGCACCTCCTGGCGAATCCGCCGTTCGACCCCCTGGGTCATGGTTATTTGCGCCATGGGGCAGCCGACGCACGCCCCCTGTAGACGAACCCGGACTTCTCCGC
This sequence comes from Phycisphaerales bacterium, assembly GCA_030612785.1. GTDB lineage: Bacteria > Planctomycetota > Phycisphaerae > UBA1845 > UBA1845 > JAAEQG01. The sequence goes on along the minus strand of JAUWNF010000274.1, from coordinate 2,517 downwards.
CTTCGCTCACGTCCACCAACTCGAGGTCCCCGCCGTCTTGTTGAATCAGCGGGCGAATCTGCTCGATAACGTCCTGCACGCGATCGCGCAAGGAGCGCCCGGACGTTCCAGACTGGTCTTGAGTGGTCATTGCTTGAATCCCAAAGAGCGTTTTGCGGGTCCGCTCAATCCTGAATCACCGCCCTATAAGGCCGGCCTCCGTGAATCGCCAACTCAGCCCTGCCACCTCACTGGTGACCGGCACGCTGCTATTGTGGGGGCATTATATCCCCGGCAGCCCCGCCAGCAACCGCCCCTCAACACCACCGGAATCGGCAACTCCCAATCCCCAATTTAATATACACCCTCCACGGCGACAAACGAATGCCCGACGCGACGGACAACCTTGGGCCCTTCCGACCGGTGCTTGACAGGGCCGAACGCCCTTGATTACTCTCTGGCCAGAATCGCCGTGCGAGTCCGGTGCGTCAGGTGCAAGGGTTTCTCGCGGCGCGGCGAGAGCACTCGACCGGCCCGCCAGCCGGTCCCACTGGGCAGTTTTTATCACAGGAGCCGAGCCTTGAACCAGTATTACATCGTCGCCGTTCTTCTGTTGGCCGTGTGGTTCGGGATCGGTCCGGAAGCAGCGGCGCAGGCACCGGAGGAAGTCGCCCTCGACGCGGTTCGCACCCGCTCGTCGATTCCGCCTGACGATCCGGCCATCAGCAATTGGATCACCTACCGGATCGAGACACTCACCGTGGAAATCCAGGTGGGTGCTAAAGGGGCCGACGACAACTTCCTCCAAGCGTTTCGGACCCAGTACAACCATCCCGAGAACTCGGCGAGCTTCAACGAGCGCTTTGTTGAGCAGACGACTGGACGATTCGCGGAGGAGTTCAACAAAGGCCGAGGCCTGCAAGCCCCGGTAGGGTTGACACTCGCCCGAGCCCTGAATGACATGAAGGACCTGCGCACCTTTACGGCGCTTTCGGCAGGCCTGAAGTCCACTGGTCAGCCGGCAATTCGGTATGCCTGTGCCAAGACGTTCGCCGCGCTGATCCCCACGATCCAGGCGGATACGGACCAGACCAGCAGGACCCTTGAGGTGCTTCGCGAGGCGGGCTCCGCGGAGCGGAACGGCGTGGTCCTCAAGCACATCTACAAGGCGTTATTCTACCGCGGTGCGAACCTCGAGGCCGCCGTGCAGGCGATGCTGGAGGTCGTCAAGGCCCAACTGCGGATCCGTGAAAAGGACGCACCGGCCTGCGACGGGGCGGAGGAGGTGGCCTGTGAGTTCCTACGCTCCGAAATGAACAACATTTCGGATAAGAGCCCCCTCGTGGCCGTCTTGGCGGCCTACTTGCGCCTGGATGTCCAACGGTATTCGGTTGAAGGCGTGTCCGATCAGGAGAAGTACTTCATCGAGTTCTCCATCGATGCGGCGGAAGGTCTGTTGGTTCGCCTGGTGACTCCCCCGGCGCCGGCTCCGAACATCCGTGAGGCGCGCAAGAACGAGAACCGCGATATTAACATGCCGCTGGAGTTGAACAGATGGATCGGCACGACGCAGACCAAGGGGATGCTCAACGATCCGCCCTGGAATGTCCCGGTCGGCGCCCCCATCCCGGATTGACACCCTCCTCACGGAGCCGTATCCATTCGGGCTGGTGCCTATGCTTCGTGTGGTGGTGATCCTTTGCCTGACTTCACTGGCCCTGGTGGCCGTCGGGGTTGCGGTCACGCCAGGCAGTTCCCGGGCTGACTTCGTCTACGCCGCCGCCTCCGGTCTGAACACCCTCGATCCCGCCCAGATGAGCTGGACCAAGGACCTCCGCGTCGCCATCAACATCTGGGAAGGTCTGGCCGCCCACCATCCGCAGACCACCGAGCCTGTCGAGGGTGCGGCCCACTTTCCCCCCGCCGTCTCCTCGAACGGCCTGACCTACCAGTTCACCATTCGCTCGGATGCCCGCTGGTCGAACGGCGCTCCCGTAAAGGCCGCCGACTTCGTCCGCGGCTGGCGGCGGGCCGTCGAGCCTGGAACGGCCAGGGACTACTCCGGGTTGCTGCTGGACAACATCGCCGGCCTGCGTGAGTACTACGACTGGCGGAGCCGAGCGGTGGCGGTGCTGACGGCCTTAAGCCGCTTGGCCGACGGCTGGCCCATCGACGCGGAGGCGGCCGCAACGCTGGATCACACCGCGCAACCTGCGGAACTGGTGACGATCATCGGTCGGGTCCGCACCCCCGACTTCGCGTGCAGCGATTTCTATGCGGCGCTGGCCGAGAGATTGTCCGTGACCGACGCCGACTGGCCGGCGATACATCTGCGATGCCTGCGACAACACGCGGCGGAGTGCGACGAGCGCTTCGCCCGGACGGGCATCGCGGCGCTTGACGATTCGACCTTGCGCGTGACGCTGGACCGTCCCTGCCCGTACTTTCTCGACCTCTGCGCCTTTCCCACGTTCATGCCCATCCACGAGAGTATCGAACTGCTCCGCGAAGACTTCCGTGGTACCGGGCTCACCGAGG
>JAUWNF010000562.1 GCA_030612785.1 Phycisphaerales bacterium | reverse complement strand
CCCGTCTGACGCAGAGCATGCATCAACTCGATGGTGATGCGCGCCCCGGTCGTGCCGATGGGATGGCCGATCGCCACGGCGCCACCCCAAATGTTCAATTTCTCGTGGGGAATGCCCAGTTCGCGCATTGCCACCATCGGGACCACGGAAAACGCCTCGTTGACCTCGAACAGATCGACGTCCGCGAGCTTGAGGGACAATTTCTCGGAGAGCTTCTTGATCGCGTAGACCGGCGCCACCGTGAACCACTCGGGCTCGGTGGCGGCGTTGGCGTGTCCCAGAATGCGGGCGATCGGTTTGATACCCAGTTGCTTCATGCGCTCTTCGCCCACCACCACGACCGCCGCCGCACCGTCGTCGATGTTCGACGCGTTACCCGCAGTGATGCGGCTGTCCTTGCCGAACGCCGGGGGCAGCTTGACCAGCTTCTCAGCGTTGAATTTGCCCAGGTCTTCGTCCTTGTCCACCACTACGGTGCCCTTGCGCGTGGTGATTTCGACGGGCACCACGATGTCCTTGAAGCACCCTTTTTCCCAGGCGGCGATGGCCCGCTTGTAACTCTCGATCGCGTAGGCGTCCTGCTCTTCGCGGGTGATGTTGTACTTCAGGCAGCAGATATCACCGCAGCTACCCATGTGCTGGTTGTTGTAGACGTCCCACAACCCGTCGTGAATCATGGCGTCGATCAGTTCGCCGTTGCCCATGCGGTATCCGCTGCGGGCCTTTTTGAGTAGATACGGCGCCTGCGACATGCTCTCGACACCACCGGCCACGACGAGGTCCAGGTCCCCACACTGAATAGCCTGTGCCCCGATGATGATCGTGCGCATAGCCGACCCGCACACTTTGTTGATCGTAGTGGCGCCGATCTCGGGCTTGAGCCCCGCCCCGATGGCGCACTGGCGGGCGATGTTCTGTCCCAGACCGGCCCCGACAACGTTGCCCATGTAGACCTCATCCACGTCGTCGGGGCTCACCTTCGCCGCCGCCAGCGTGCCCGTGATGACCGTCGCTCCCAGTTGTGTCGGGGGCACGTTCGCCAATGAGCCGTTAAACGAACCGTGGGGCGTTCTCACCCCACCCGCCAGGTAGACATTCTTGAGCATGATCTTAATTCCTTTTACTTAGAGGTCGCATTTTCCCACGCGCCTGGCAGTACAGCGCAAAGTCGCGGGCTTTTGTGTAGCGGCCGGCGTCCCCGCCGGCCGAACGGCCTGCGAGACGCAGGCCGCTACAAAGCGGCGGCTACCTTGCGCTGTACTACTAGCATTTTCCGCCAGCGTCGATGACCGTCAAGTTCCCCGCTCCCGACAGCATCAGAAGCGGATTCTAACCGACCGGGAGTGGACCGGTCAAAACCCCGCGGCCTGCTTCACGATGTGGACCGAGCAGCCGTCCTTACTCAGCGCGGCCAGGGCGTCAGGGCCTGTCAATTTAATTGGAACGGATTTTGATATCAATTTCAGGGCTAAGCTGGGGCAGCGGTTTGGGATACGCGCGGTTGTCTGAGGGACGAACCATCGCCCACTCGACCTTCTGTGACTTCCGCACCCGGTTCAAGAGGGAGCTGAAGAATTTGTTTCGGCAGATTGGTCTGGTGGCGATGCACCTGGGACTGATTCGGCTGAACCAAGTTGCCCTGGACGGAACGCGTGTCAAGGCGAACAGCAGTCCTCATGCGACGACCTCGGCCAAGACCCTAGAACAACGGTTGAAGGCTTTGGACGAGCAGATCGAGAAGATGCTGGCCGAAGCTGCCGCGTCGGGCCCAGACCGACAAGCTGGACCGTGCGGCGTTCGTGTATGACGCGGCGAAAGACTGCTACTGGTGTCCGATGGGTCGGACATTGACCTTTGGACCGGTCAAGACGAAGCAGCGCGCTGCTGGCGAGGCCTCTGAGTACCGGGTGTACAAGTGTCCATCGTGTGCCGGCTGCGGGTTGGCCGGAGCTTGCCTGGTCGGCAACACGAAGCGGCGGACGGTCTCGCACGACCAACATGAGCAGGTGCGAAGAGCGGCGGCGGCGCGGCTGAAGACGGAGACCGGAAGAACAACGTATGCCAAGCGTGCGCACTTGGCGGAGACGCCGAACGGAGTCATCGAAACAAAAAAACTACGGTGGCAAAGTTCGCTGGAGCGCCCCCGCTTCCGATAGCTGGCCCGGATCATTCATGAACGCAGAGACGCTGAGAGCGCAGAGTTTTGCAACCTCAGGGGTTACGGTCTGCACCGGTACCTATCTTCTGCGCTGCGCGTAGCACCCCAAGGCTATGGTGTTCACGCATTGTCCATTCCTTTTTCTGCGTCCTCTGCGTCTCTGCGTTCAATCCTCTCACCTGATCCATTCGCCGCGAGCGCACGGCTCTGGATGGTAGGGATACGCGCGTGGCCCTTGCGTGTCCGGCGTCATCGCTCGAAACGTCGCCGACCTGCCTCAAGGCGGGCAGGAATCGCCGGGGGCTTCCCGGATCTCATCAGCCGTCCTCCGGACCACCATCGGTCGACGGCTGACGATACCAGGCTGGTCAAACCGGTTCATACACGCTTACCGGAAAGACACCATCGGTCGGCGGCTGACAATACCCGGCTGGTCAAATCACTTCATGCATGCTCACCGGAAGGCCACCGCCGGTTACGGAACATGAAGGACACGGCCGCCCGAAATGGAGGTCCCTACCGCGACCGACAATTAACGCGCTCGCTGACTATATTGACAACCAGCAATGCGGGCACAACCCGTTTGAAGTTCGTGCCCAGCAGGTCGTTTACGGAGAGTGCAAGAAGTGCCCAACCGACAGGTCCCAGGATGACCGTTGCCCCGCGAGACAGCACTGTGCCGGCCGCCAGGGCATGTTCTTCAGGAGCTTCGCAAGTGTATTGACAGCGAGACTGTGGAGTTTCTCCCAGCCGTGCCCGGCTAGTCCGCGCAGCGTGCGGTGCCTTGCGCTC
>JAUWNF010000312.1 GCA_030612785.1 Phycisphaerales bacterium | reverse complement strand
CTCCAAATCTCCTTTGGTTGCGGCCGAGCGGCGAAGCCGCGAGGCTGCTCTAAGTGCTCCGCGGTGAGAATACGGGCTTGTGGTGAGCAGTACTCACGTCACGTTCCGGACTGGCGCGGGAACCAGGGGGCGAAGTGGCGGTGGCAGGCGGAGCGCACGTGATCTTCGACCTCGCGATGGAAGTTGTGATAGGCTTTCAGCAGGGCCTTGCCCTGGGGCGTCAGGTCCGTCCCGCCTCCGCTGCGTCCGCCGCGCCGCGGTTCCACCACGGCGATGCCGGTTCGCTCTTCGATGAACCGCAGGTGCTTCCAGGCCGCCCGATAGCTCATGCGCAGCTTCTTAGCCGCCGCCGAGAGCGATTTGGCGGCGGCGATCGCCTCGAGTAGCCGCACCTTGCCAGGACCGAGCGCGTTCAGTCCGTCAATGACGATCCATAACCGCAAACGCCCTTCCCATGCGCCGGGAGGTGCGTCGCTCGGTGCTTTCTCACGTCGCTTTCTTGGGCCGGGTTGTACTCTGGGCACGAGTCTTCTCCAACTACCGATTGTAGATTGCGGATTGTGGATTCCGCAATCGCTGTTATCAGGCGAGCATCCGCGCCGGCCAGGGGGGCGAAATGTGCCGCGCCGCCGCCCACTGCGGCGATCGAAATCGGGTCGGCAGCTCGTCGACCAGAACCGGCCGGACGACGACGATCAACTCCTGTTGTGAACCGCACTCCCGCAGGGCGAGTTCCAAAGCTGGAGCCCATCCCCCTCCGCGGAACTCCAAAGGCCCCACCTCATCAATGGCAATGACGTCCCGGCCGTCAGTTACGGCGGCGACGATGGCGGCGTTTCCCCGGGCGATGGCGGCATCGTCGAATCGATACATCCCCACGGTGGACGCGGAGCCATCCGCAATGGTCACTCGGGCAAGGGGCAGACGGTGATTGTGCCGTAAATCGATAAGATCATAACCCATACGCTGGTCGCCCTCGAAGATCGCCGGAGAGGCAATGCCGCCGATGGAGCGCCCCCGCTCGGCCTCGCGAGCCGCATACTTAAGGAGGAAGGTTGTCTTCCCCTCACCCCTGCCGGCTGAGATGACGCTCACCGCCATGATGATCTCCGTGGGTCTCCTGCCGGAAAAAAACGCGTAGTCGCTTGCAGACTCCGTGGATACCATGATACCCTACGGATCCTCGGGGAGACACCTCGGGGCAGTCCAGGTGATGACCGCGGAGTGCGCGGACTTGCGGTCTTTTTTTCGGCGGTACGTTATGCTTCGCGAAGCATATCGAGGGAGACTCTACTCGGTCCAAACTGAAGGGTTCACCCTGGTCGAGCTGATGATCGTCGTGTCCATCCTGACGCTGCTGATGGCGATTCTCTTGCCGTCGCTGAAGTCGGCCCGGGACCAGGCGGTGCAGGTGGTGTGCGCGGCGCGGCTGCAGCAATGGGGTTTGGCCTTTGGTTGCTACGCCGCGGAAAACAACGGCGTGCTCCCCCACTGCGACGGGTTGGACCGGCAAGACTACGACCCCGACCACCCGGACGACCACCCCGCAAACATGAAGGCGTGGGACCTGGCGGACTGGTGCGGCTGGGTGGATGTGCTTCCGCCGTTGATCGCGCACAAGCCGTGGCGACACCATCCATTGTCCCAGTTTCCCGGTGAGAGCACATTCTACCACTGTCCCCGAGGGCGGTTGATAGACGGGGGCCATTACGACTACGGACCGGAGACGTACGGGTACTTCAGCTACTCGATGAACTCGTGCCTGGAGTTGGACCCCAACGCCTGGCGGCCGCCTGGCGGGGTCGACTATCCCATGCCCTCATTCTTGGACACGGGCAGGATCGTCGGCGCGGCTCGCGTCATTCTGCTGTTCGAGCAACTGCTGGACCCGCGCAAGGGGTACGACGGACAGCATACCTACGGTTCCGCCGGCAAGCATTGCGGCAGCTATCCGAAAGCGTTCTCCGCCCGGCACCCGCGCTACCGGAGCGGGTTGGGGGGCAACGTCCTGTACTGCGACAACCACGTGGAATGGCACCGCAGCCTCTGGAAGCCTGAGTGGGACTCCGACCTGAAGGTGCCGCCAAGGGGCGATCCGAACTGGTACCCGTACCCGGTGGTGGAGAAGAGTGCCAAGTAACGTGGGCGATTGCATGAACTCAAAACCTCATGACCTGAGGTAGTACGTCTCTCTCTCGATCTGAATAGGAGGTAACGGAAATGCAGAAGCATGGTTTGAGAGGTATGTTGATCGGTCTGGTCGTCATAGGTTTTGGCAGCCTCGGCTATGCGGATTACCCGCCGGAGGTGTCGGGGTTGCGCATCGACGAAGTGCAGTACTCCGAAGATCCGATCGGCACCTCGCCCCACCATCAGTCCTTTGTGGACACTATGGGCGGCATCGTCACCCACATCGAAGGGTTCCGCATATACCTGCAAGACCCAAATGAGATGGACGGATGGGGTGCGATATGTATTAAGGACTTCTCCCTCGATGGTGCGCTCGGGGATCTTCAAGCGGGTGATTGGGTCGGCCTTACCGACGTTTACGTCTATGAGAAGCGCGAGACAACGTTCCTGGAGTACGAGGAAAAATGGGACAACACGGACCCGGAGAATCCTGTAAGACTCAACCCGAACCTGGGCTTCGTGGTTGGAACCAGTGACGATCCGGTGCCCACCCCCGTGGGGCTGACGGCAGCGGACCTGGCCGCCCCCATCGAGGACCCGGTTGATTTCTGGAACGTGGTAGACCGCCACTCCGAGCCCTACGAGAGCATGATCGTTACCCTGCAAGACGTGACCGTGGGAGCAATGGGCTTGGGCAAGGCCGATGACAACTACGTACTGTCCGACGGCACCGGCTCTGCCTGGGCCTCTGACTACCTCCAGACCCCGGAAGGCTGGCCAGATGAACCATACTTCGATCCACGGATCGAGACTGGACTGCATTTGGACAGCGTCACCGGCATTGTGGAACAGTACTACAAGCAGCGGGACACTTACGGCTGGGACTATTACCAGTTGCTCACCCGTACGCCGGACGACATCGTCGTCCCCGAGCCGGGCACCGTTTCCTTACTTCTGGTGGGTCTGGTACTGGCTGGCCGACGGCGTCGGGCCGCCCAACTTGACAGGTAAACAAGGAGGCCCCATGTCGATTCCACGAATCGGAGCGTTTTGGGCCGTGCTGGCGCTGCTGCTGTCCGGGCCGATCTCCAAGGTGTCGGGGATCGATCTGACCATTTGTGAGATCCAGTCCAACACCAGCGACGGCGATGCGAGCATTTACGACTGGGAGACCTACGGCGAACTCGTCGATTGCACTACTGGGGGCCTCGTGGTGGCCAAGGTCCACCTTAGCGGGGCGACCCGGCTGATTTTGTACGATCCGGACTGCCCTGACGGTTGGGGTGGTATACAGGTCAAGGATCGACTTGGGGCCGGCGCGTTCAACGACGTCAAGGTGGGTCATTGGGTGTCGTTGACCAACATGGAGGTGGACGAGTATCGCGGCACCACTTACCTACAATGGTATTCCCTCAACAATCCCGGACTGACCATCACCAGCAACGGGGTCCCCCCCATACCGCCACCGATCATGGTGTCGGTGAGCGACATCCCGGCACCGATCTCGACCAATGGCGGGTGGTTTGTCGAAAACCACGACGCCGAGCCCTGGGAATCCATGCGCCTGGTGGTGCGGGACGTGACGGGGAGCAGCAATGGAAGGGGCATCGGCAAAGATGACGACAACTACACTCTAGGGAATGCGCAGGGCGAGAGTTGTTGGGCGGCGGATTACATGAACGAGGCCAGGCAACCGAATCCGGACTACTGGGACGAGGAGTTTCATCCCTTCGTAGCGGAGGGGCAACACTTTTGTGCAGTCACCGGGGTGCTCGAACAGTACACCAAAACCTTGACCAAGTTTGATTACTATCAGCTTCTCACGCTGGGTACAGTCGATCTAGCCATCTGCGGGGACGGCGACAGCGACGGCGATGTGGACCTCGAGGATTGCCCGCGGTTCGAGGAGTGTCTCATCGGCCCGCTTTGCGACGGTGCCCCCGGGGGGTGCACCCCGCCGGCGTGGACCTGGCCAACCGTAACCGACCTGCCTGTGCAGCACTGCCTGATGATGGATTCGGATTGCGACGGCGACGTGGACTTGGCCGACTTTGGCGGTTTCCAGACCGTCTTCGGCGTACCTCAACCCTGGATGGAATAGGAGAGATGCTAAGATGTGTAGCCGGCTAAGAATGGTGCAAGGGGCGGCGTGCTTGTTGGCGCTGGGCGGCTGCGCAAAGCGGCAGCCGATCGACACTGTGAGAGAAGCTCCCCCAACGGAACCCACCACGGAGATACCTCAAGTGAATGCTTCGCTCGAACTTGCGGGCCCGGGTCTGGGTAAGCCCACCGTATTCACCTTCGAGCAGTTGGCCCGCATGGAAATGACACGGCTCGAGGACGTGATGATGCTCAAGTCCCACGAGCCGGACGAGACGACCAGTTGGGAGGGGCCGTCGTTAGAGGCGTTGTTGGCGGCAGCGCAAATTAAGCCCGGCCCCATGACCCTGAGGATCGCGGCGGCGGACGGGTATGGAATCGGGTGCGCCCGCGAGGACCTGAAATCGGCCATCGTGGCTTTGAAGGATGGAGAGGGTCGCTGGCTGGCCGAGATCGGAGACAAGTGCCCGCTCCGCCTGGTTCCGCCGGACAAGCCGGGCAACTATTGGGTCATGTATCTAACCCGCGTCACCGTAGAACCGGTCGGAGACCCTCGGCCATAGGTATGAGTCAATACCGTCGCCATTATTTTTCGTTGCACGAGCTGTTGATGATGGCGGCGCTGGCTGCGTTGGGAGGTGTGTGCAGCGCCGCTCTGAGCAACATTCGGGCCGCCGTCCACGCGGTCGTCCCCTCGCCTATCGGGATGCAGCCGTTTGCGGGCATTCACGTGCTCTGGTT
>JAUWNF010000600.1 GCA_030612785.1 Phycisphaerales bacterium | reverse complement strand
TCGGTGGTCGGGAGCCCGCTCGCGGCCGCGGTGCTCGGCGCGAAACCCTGAACACCGGTTACCTCCGCAACGGACCAGCCCTCCGCCAGTGCCAGGGATTGCACCCCAAGCTGTACAGCCTCCTCCGTTCGCATAACCAGTGTAGCTTAGCACGTCGGCGTTCGCTTATCGACGCGCCGTGTGGCATGGCCACGGCTTTGCGTGGCCATGAATGACGGTTAGAAGCGGAAGCATGGCCACCCAAAGCGGTGGCCGTGGCACCCGCCAAATCCTTGCAAGTAGGCCTTACCCGTGCCACCCGGCGATACCTCGTCGCCGGCGGCAGCCCCGCCCGGATGACTTTTCTCGGGTTTCGACTTACGATGCCCTGGCGCGGTCAGGTAAACGTCACGCAGGTGGTAACAGCGAAATGTCCGAGATCAACGTCACAAAGTTCGCCGCCCAGGGGCCCGGCAAGACGCCCAAGGGCAGCATTCGTTCGCGCCAGTTTCGGCGGATGGTAAGCTACGTCTGGCCACATCGGAAGTACATGGCGATCGGGTTCGCCGCCGCCTTGGTAGCGGCGGTCCTCAACGCGGTTAGCCTGGGCGCGATCGTGCCGGTACTCAACATCCTCATCCAGGAGCACGGCCTGCACGGGTGGCTGGACCGCTGTGTCGCGGAGCAACGGACCGGCGTTGATAATCTCGATTTGGTCCTTATCCCCGACGAGGAAACCGGTCCGGTCGACGAGTGGTTTCAAGATGTTGCCGAGGCCCCTTCCGGTGCGAAGGTGAAGTTTCGCATCCGCTCCGCCGCAAGCCCCGGCGGGGAAGACCATTTACAGGAAGTTACCCTCGCGGCTCCGCCCGGGGGGGCCGGTCCGGTTCGATCGCTGGTGCCCCGCGAGATCGCTCGCCTGACCACGCTGGTCTACGTGATGATCTTTGTGAGCATCGCGGTCCTGCTGTGCAACACCGCGCGTTTCCTCGCCGAGTACTACGTCTCCATCGGCGTGTACCGCGGGGTTATGGACCTGCGACGGAATCTCTACGCCAGAGTCCTGATGCTGCCGATGTCGTTCTTCACACAGGGCACGGCGCAGATCGTTTCGCGGTTTGTACAGGACGCTCAGGAGATTCAGCGCGGCTTGCTTGCCTTATTCGGCAAATTCGTACGGGAACCGCTTCGAGCCCTGGCGATCCTCGCGGTGGCGGTTTGGCTCGACTGGCGCATTACGCTGACCGCGCTGCTCGTGGGCCCCTGCGCGGTGCTGATTTTTATGAGGGTGGGACACAGCATTCGCAAGGCGAACCGCAGGCTTTTGCAAGCCTATGGGACAATGATCGACGCCCTGACCACCACGCTCCAGGCCATTCACGTGGTAAAGGCGTACACGACGGAGAAGACCGAGCGCGTTCGTCTTTGGCGGATCGACGAGCGCGCCTTCCGGCAGCAATTGCGCATCGCCATGTTGCGGGCCTTCCTCCGCCCGATGCTCGAAGTTCTCGCGGTAATCGCTTTCTCCATCGCCACCGTGTGGCTGGGCAAGCAAGTGATCGACGCGGAGATCAGCCCCGCCGACTTCGGTGCGCTGGTCATTGTCCTGGCCATGTTGTTCGATCCGTTTCGCAGGCTCTCGGATGTGTACACGCGCATCTCGCGGGCCGCTGCCGGAGCGGACCGCATCTTCGCCGTCATGGATATGACCCCCGAGGCGCAGCTCCTGGAAGGCGCGGTCCAACTGCCCGAATTGGCCGACAGGATCGAGTTTCGAGACGTGACCTTCACTTATCCCGGGGCTGCCTCGCCGGCCCTCTCCGAGGTCGACTTGACCGTCCGCCGGGGTGAGACGGTGGCCATCGTCGGCCCCAACGGTTCCGGCAAGACCACCCTGGTGAACATGTTGCCGCGCTTTTTCGATCCGGATCAAGGGACAATCCGATTCGACGGCGTGGACACCAAGACCGCCACGCTCAAGAGTCTGCGCAGGCAGATCAGCCTGGTTACGCAGGACACGGTCATCTTCGAGGCTTCGCTGGCCGACAACGTCGCCTACGGTGCCGAGGGGGCCACGCGCGATCAGGGCGTGGCCGCCGCCCGGCGCGCCTACGCCGACGAATTCATCACCGAGAAGGAGCAGGGCTACGACACCGTGGTGGGCGAGCGCGGCTCGACTCTTTCCGGCGGGCAGAAGCAGCGCCTCACCATTGCCCGGGCCGTCCTGCGCGACGCGCCGATCTTCATCTTCGACGAAGCCCCCAGCCAGATCGACTCCGAATCGGAGCACAAGATTCAGGAAACGTTAAAGGAATTCTCGAAGGGCCGAACCACGTTCATCGTCGCCCATCGCCTGAGCACCATCCGCTTCGCGGACCGGATCGTGGTCATGGACGGCGGCCGCATCATCGACTCCGGCACGCACGAGGATTTGCTGGCCCGCTGCGGACTCTACGGTACCCTGTGCAAAACCCAACTGATCGAATAGGCCCGGAGTGCAAGTATTTGTTCGGACAGTTGTGAACCGCTAACATACCCGCGACGCTCGGACGGCGTGGAGCGGACGACGCTACGGTTGAGGGCTGCTCGACCGGGCTGGCTGTCGGAAGCGGGGGCGCTCCAGCGAACTTTGCCGCCGTAGAGAAAAACCAGAATACGCAAGAAGGGAGATACCGACATGTTTCGTGGCGTGTGCTCAC
>JAUWNF010000387.1 GCA_030612785.1 Phycisphaerales bacterium | reverse complement strand
GCGACCCGCCCGGGCGCAACGACAGCGCCGGCGCGGACGGCGCCCGGCGGGCTGCGGAAATCGCCCGCCGCGCCGACTTGCTTCTGTTCGTGGTGTCCTGCGACATGCTGCGGCCGGAGTTGGAAGCGCTGGCCGAGCTGCGCGAGGTCAATAAGCCGATCATTCTGGTGTTCAACATGATCGACCTGTACCCCGACGCCGATCGGCACAAGATCTATGACAAGATCCGCAACGAGCGCGTGCGCGAACTGCTCAAGCCTGAGGACGTGGTGCTCACGGCAGCCCGGCCGCAGGCGGTCAAGGTTATTACCCGCGCGGCCGATGGTACGACGGCGGAGAAATGGGAGCAGCCCGAGCCGGTGATCGTACCGCTGAAACTCAAGGTTTTGGAGGTGCTCGAGCGCGAGGGGCGGGCGCTGGCGGCGCTGAACACCATGCTGTTCGTCAACGACCTGCACGCCGAGATCGGTAAGCGTAAGCTCGAACTGCGCGACGCCGCCGCGGACAAGCTCATCTGGCGGTTCACCATCATCAAAGCTGCCGCGGTGGCGTGCAATCCGGTGGCGGTGGCCGACGTAGCGGGGGGGATCGGGACGGACATCGCCATGGTGTTCGCCCTGGCCAGACTGTACGACATCCCCATGACGCGCGTGGGCGTGGGCAAGCTGGTGATCCAGATCGGCAAGATGGCCGGCGTGTTCACCGCCACCGAAGTCGGCACGCATTTCTTGATCGGGATGGCCAAGAGCTTCTTCGCGGCGACGTCGTTGTTGTCCGGCGGGGCGAGCGTGGCGGCCTACGCTTCGGTGGCACCGGTCCAAGCCTTTGCGGCGGGTTACGCCTCACGCGTGATCGGCGAAGCCACCAAGGTGTATTTGCGCAACGGCGCGTCCTGGGGTCCGGCCGGCCCCAAAACGGTCATCAAGAGCATCCTCGATACGCTCGACAAGGACTCGATCATGCAGCGGATCAAAGCGGAGCTGCACACCCGCCTGCGCACGGGATAGCCGGTTTGTCCGGCGCACCGGGGCCAGTGGCACCTCGGCCGGGAGGAGATAGAATTGATAACTGCGGAGTACGGACCAACGCTGCCGTCCAATCGCGGAGCAAGATATGTCGGGTGGGACGTTACACACCGTTTACCTGGTTTCCGACGGGACGTGCCGTACCTGCGAGCAAGTCATCCGGGCGACCCTGGTGCAGTTTGACGAGGACGTGCGGATTGTGCGCAAGGCGATGGTCCGCCGGCCGAAGACCGTCTGGGAGCTAATCAAGAAGGCCGCCGACGACCAGGCCCTGGTGTTTTACACCCTGGTCTCCGCCAAAGCCCGCGACGCCATCCAGGAAGCGTCCAAACAGCATATGGTGCCGGTGGTGGACCTTTTGGGGCCGGTCCTGGTGAGCCTCTATGATCTGTTCCAGAGCACCCAACGTGCCCAACCCGGTATCCTGTATAAGTCCAACCAGGAATACTACGACCGGATCGACGCGGTCGAGTACACCCTGCATCACGACGATGGGGTCGCGGCGCACGAGCTCCGCGAGGCGGACGTGGTGTTGGTGGGGGTGTCGCGGGCCTGTAAGAGCACGACCTGTTTCTACCTGGCCTACCGCGGCATCCGGGCGGCGAACGTGCCGTTGTTCGCCGACAGCGCGCCGCCGCAGGAACTGCTGGAACTTGACCCGCGGCGCGTCATTGGCCTGACCACGAACCCACACCGCCTGCGCAGTGTCCGGGAGGCCCGGCTGCGTAGTTGGGGCATGGATCTCAGCGACGACTACGCCGACCGGATGCAAGTCGCCCGAGAACTTCGCGCGGTAAGCAAAATGACAACCAAGCACGGCTGGGTGCTCATCGACGTATCTTACCGGGCCGTTGAAGAAATCGCCCGCGAAGTGCTGCGCCTGCTCAAAGAGGCCGGGGTCAAGGTGGGCGGTCACGGGGAACGAATCAACGACCATTGATCGTCCGTTGACCAGCTCCGGTCTACCGACGACGGCGGCGGCGCGGGCGGAACTTGCTGCCCAGAGTCTTGACCGGAGCGGAGGCCGGCCGACCATCGCTCGAGCTCATATCGGAAAACACCGGCTGCTGGTAGCGGGACGGCGACTGGGGTTGCACCGCCTTGGGTTGGTCGTCCTCGAAGACGCGGGGCACGAAACCCGCGTACCGCTTGTCCTGGATCAGAACGTTGATGAGCTTCTCTACGTCGGTCAGGGCCTTGCCCTGGTCGGGGGTGACGAAGGTGATGGCCTTTCCGCCGGCGCCCATGCGCGCGGTCCGCCCGATGCGGTGCACGTAAGCTTCCGTGTCCTGGGGAAGGTCATAGTTGATAATATGAGTGATCGCCTGCACGTCGATGCCGCGTCCCACCAGGTCGGTGGCGACGAGCACCTTGAAGCGATGCTTGCGAAAACTGCCCAGGATGCGCTCGCGCCGCTTCTGCATCAAATCGCCGTGAATCTCCTTGGCGTCGATGCCGCTCTCGTACAACCGCCGTGCGACCCTGTGGGCCTGGGCCTTGGTGTTCGTGAAAACAATGGCCAGACCGGGGTCTTCCTCTTTAAGCAGCACCTTCAGCAAACGGAGCTTGTCGCGCTGGTCAACGCTGCAACAGAATTGCTCGACCTCTTCCACCATGAGCTCGTCACGCGAAACGTCCACCTCGACCGGGTGGGCGGCAAAGCGCTGGGCGAGGCGCTTGATCTCGTCCTCCACCGTGGCGGACACGAAAACGGTCTGATGTGGATTCCGGATGCAGTTGAGGATCTCGCGGATCGCGTCGCGGAAGCCGATGTCGAGCATGCGATCGACCTCGTCGAGCACGACGGCCCGAATGGAATCGAGGTTGAGCGCGCGGCGCTGGATGAAATCAAACACCCGCCCGGGCGTGCCGACCACGAAGTGCGGCTTGCGCCCCAGGGCGTGGAGTTGGGTCTGAATCCGCTGCCCACCGTACACCGGGATGCAATGCAGGTTGGCAAACTGGGCGAGCCGGCGAACCTCGTCGCTCACTTGAACGGCCAACTCCCGCGTGGGCACCAGGCAAAGCACCTGGAGCCGGCCGGCCGGGTCGCAGAGCTGCAGTAGCGGAAGTCCGAAAGCAGCCGTCTTGCCCGTGCCAGTGCGGGCCTGTCCGAGCACGTCTTTGCCCGCCAGAATCAGCGGGATCAGTTCCCGCTGAACATCCGTGGGCGTGTCAAAGCCCATCCGGGCGACGGCCTTAAGGAAACGGACCTCAACACCCAGGTCGGCGAAGAGTTGCGGTAGGTCTGTATGTTTCTGCATATGGGAAACATCATAGAGGCTTTACCCGTCTCCGGCAAGACCGGCCGCTTCCTCGCCGATCGGCGTGCGACACCTCCTCCCCGTGCGGGCGCCTCAGATATCCTCCCGGAACCGTTTGCGGTAGTAAAGCGCGGGTACATCGTTCTGATAACCGGCATGCTCGAAGGCGCGAACGGAGGCTTCGTTGCTCTCCTCAATCAGGGCGGCGATGATGTCAATGCCCTCGGCTCGCAGCGCCTGCTCACAGGCGGCGAGCAACCGAGCGGCGATCCCGCGACGGCGAAACCGCGGATCGACCGCCAGGCGATTAATCCACCCCTTGCGCCGGTCGTGGCTCCCCACCCCCCCGCCCACCATCCGCCCCTCGGCCTCGGCTACCAGATAGCACGTGGGCAACCAACGCAACTGCTCGGCAAACGCCTCGCGAGCGTCACGCCCGCGCGAGCTGGTGGAGAGTCCGGCGGCTGCCCAGATGGTCACGATAGCGTCGTAGTCCTCGACGTTTGCCCATCGAATGTCAACTGGAACCGCGTCCATCCCCCCATACTATCGCACAAAGCGGTGCCCGTCTTGGTCCGCACGGCGACTCCGCAAGAACCGGTTGGGCGTCAGCACCGTGGGTAGGATTGGGTGGCACGGACTCTGGATCGATCCGACCGAAGGGAGGAACAATCCAGAGTCCGTGTCGAAGTTCATCGGCTGTTCGCCACGGACAAGCTCCACCCCGGCGCGCCGGGGGGGAGCTTGTCCGTGCCACACATCGTTGCAAGAACGGGTGTCCTGACGCCAACGCTACCCGGTCAGTTGCCCGGCGGCAATGCCGGCTCCACAGTGGCCAGGATCGGTCGCGAGTGGGGGTCGAGCATCGGTATGTTCCGCGTTCGGTGTGCAGCCCGATCGGGCA
>JAUWNF010000470.1 GCA_030612785.1 Phycisphaerales bacterium | reverse complement strand
TCGGGGTCTTCCTCGACGTCGCCCGGCAAACCGCGGATATACCGCGTGCCCGCCTCCTTGGCGCGCTGGAACATGTCCTCGAACGACTTCCCGACCGCGCGGATGTCCTGGTAGAAGACCACGTTCTCCACGTCCGGATAGTGGTCGGCCAGAAGAAGCGTGTCCTTGATGGTGTTCATGCAGCAGATGTTGGAGCAGTAAGGCCGCCCGATTTTGGGGTTTCTGGAGCCGACGCACTGGATGAAGCCGATGCGCCGGGGGCGCTGATGATCGCCGGGGCGCACGAAGTGCCCGGCGGTGGGGCCGCCGGCGCAGATGAGACGCTCGAACTCCATCGAAGTGATGACATTATCGAAGCGAGTGTAGCCGTACTCGTCCATCTCGGTGGGGTCGTACACGTCCAGCCCGATCGCCACGATGACCACCCCGACCTCGCGGGTCACGATCTCGTCGCGGTCGTCGTAGTTGATGGCGTTCTGCTCGCAAGCCTCCAGACATTTGCCGCAGGCAATCGGGTTGTTACCGAGGCAGTCGTCCATGTTGAGGATGAAGGTGCAGGGGACCGCCTGGGGGAAGGGGATGTAGATGGCTTTGCGCGAGGAGAACCCCATCTGGTACTCGTCCGGCTTGCTCACCGGGCATACTTTCACACATTCCTCGCACGCGTTGCACAGCTCGGGATCGACGTAGCGGGCCTTCTTGCGGATCTTCACCGTGAAGTTCCCGATGTAACCCGAGACCTCTTCGACTTCGCTAAAGGTGAGCATTTCGATGTTGGGATGCCGACCGGCATCGATGGCCTTAGGCCCGAGAATTCATATCGAACAGTCCATGGTGGGATAGGTCTTGTCCAGTTGGGCCATGATGCCCCCGATGGACGGTTCCTTCTCGACCAGGACCACCTGATGACCGGCGTCGCCGAGTTCGATGGCCGCCTCGATGCCCGCCACGCCGCCGCCGATGACCAGGGCCCGCTTGGTGACCGGGACGGTGAGTTCCTCTTGGGGCTGCA
Organism: Phycisphaerales bacterium; assembly: GCA_030612785.1. Lineage (GTDB taxonomy): Bacteria > Planctomycetota > Phycisphaerae > UBA1845 > UBA1845 > JAAEQG01. The sequence goes on along the minus strand of JAUWNF010000470.1, from coordinate 2,536 downwards.
GGAAGCGAGCCCGCGCCACCGCGCTGGCCACCAGGTCCTTGGCCTTGGCCGTCGCCCCGTCCCAGTCCCCGGGATGCACCCAGGAACAGTGCTCGCGCAAATTGGCCATTTCCATGAGGTAGGGATTCAGGCCGGCTTCGCGCACGCACTGGCGGAAGGTGGGCTCGTGCTGCCGCGGGGTGCACGAGGCTACCACGACACGGTTCAAATGGTGTTGGCGAATCGCGTTCTTGATTTCGTTTTGCCCCGGGTCCGCGCAGGTGTACTTGTTGCGGACCGCACACACCACGTCCGGCAGGGTCTCGGCGTATTCGGTCACCGCGGCGCAGTCCACGGCCCCGGCGATGTTCAATCCGCAGTCGCAGATGAAAACGCCGACCCGAATCTCGTCGTTCGTTGATTCAGCAACCATAGGGTGCCCTTCCTGTTTCGAGGAGCTTTCAGCCCTCAGTTATCAGCTTCCGCTTTTCTGGCTGAAAGCTGACAGCTGACAGCTGACAGCTTTATCATTCCAGCGCGTCGGCTACCAGTTCGGCCACGTCGCGCATTTCGATTTCGATGTCGCCCCCGAGCTTGGGGTCCTTCATCGCACAGCGGAAGTGCACCTGGCACTTGGGACAGGCGGTGACCAGCACCTCCGCTCCGGTGGCCCGCGCTTCCCGCAGACGGTCCACTTGAATCTGCTTGGCGTAGCGATCGCAGTTCGACCAGGTTCCCCCCGCACAACAACTCGCCGCTGGTCCGGACCGGCGCATCTCGGTCAACTCGACTCCCGGCAGGGCGTCCAGCACGTGCCTGGGGGGATCATAGATGCCCAGGTGGCGCCCCAGCCGACAGGGGTCCTGGAAGGTGACCGGACGCTTCTTCGCCGACTGCTCAGTCTTGAACTTCAACTCCGTCCACTGCTGGGCCAGAAACTCGGTGATGTGCACGATCCGCGGCGGCTGGCCGTCAAAGTACGGCGCGTAGTCGAGCTTCCAGGTCCGCAGACACTCGGCGCAGGAGGTGACCAGCATCTGCGCCCCGCTGTCGGCCACGAGCTTTATGTTGTGCCTGGCCAGCGATTCGAAGCTGTTGCGATCGCCGTTCCACAGGAGATCGTGTCCGCAGCAGCGCTCGTCCGGCGACACTACCGGGACGACCCCCACATGGTTCAAGAGCCGCACCGCCGCCCGCGTGCCCGCCAGCGTAGTGACGCCAAAGTCCGGGAAAAAGGCGTCGTAGTACATCGCGCACCCGGTCCAGTAGAACACTTCGCCTTTTTTAGCCTCGGTTTTCAGGTCTTTGTCCAACCAGTCCATGCGCTGTTGTTGCGTTCCCCCCTTCGCCATCATGCGCATCACCGACTGCAGCGCCCCACCGTGCGGGCAGTCCGGCTCGACACCCTCGCGATGGGCAAGCTCCCGGAGCTTCAAGACCAGTTCGGTGTAGGAGACCTCGGCCGGGCAGCGCTGGTCGCAGAGGCTGCACGTCAGGCAACTAGCCAGGGTGCCGTTCTCGAGAATGCTCTGGCGTTGTCCCAAGTTGGTCGCTAACACATGCCGTCGCGGACTGTAGTCGCTACCGGCCCGCGCGATGGGGCACGTGGCGGTGCACTTCCCACAATCGTAGCAGGCCCAGGCCTTGGTTGTTTTAGCGACCTCCGCAAGTTCCGGCATCGGCGTTCCCTCCGCAGTTCGTCAACCTGTCTGGCGTTTGTCGGCCAAGGGGCTCGGGCCCAGCTCGCGGACCTGATCCGTAAACTCGTTGATTACTTGGGCAAAGCGGGCGCCCTCGGCGGCGCTGATCCATTCCAGCCGGAGGCGCCCCTCCTCCAGACCGAGGAGCTTCACCACGTTCATGGTCTTCTCGAATTGCTCGACGGCGCGCTCGTTCCCGAAGATGTAGTGGCAGTCCCCGAAGTGGCAACCCGACACCAGCACACCGTCCGCCCCCTTCTCGAAGGCCCGCAAGACGAACCCCGGCTGGATGCGCCCGGAACACATCACCCGGATCATGCGGAAGTGCGGCTGATGCTGGATGCGGGACACGCCGGCGGTGTCGGCCCCGGCGTAGGAGCACCAGTTGCAGGCGAACACCACGATGCTCGGGTTCCAAGAAGATGGTGGGTTGGGGGCTTTTCGCTGGGGTCGCTTATGCTTCTTCGTCGCGGAAGGGCGTGCCTCACGCTGGCGCTTGGGGCTCGGTTTGGGACTCGGCTTTGGGGTCGTCATGGTGCTACCTGCTCTTCAAGGTCCGCGCGGACTGAAGTCCGCGGCTCGTCGGCGAAGAACGCGTCGATCATGGCATGCACCTGATGGTCCGTGTAGTGCTTGGAGGTGATGGCCCCGGACGGGCACCAACTCGTGCAGGGCCCGCAGCCCTTGCACAGCGAAGCGTTGATCCGGGCCGTGTAGACTCCCGGTGCGGTCTCCACCAGTTGCGGCGCATGGAACTGGCAGATGTCCACGCACGTGCCACATGCACGGCACTTCACTTCGTCCACCACCGCGACCGCGGGGTCCAGTTTCACCTTGTCGTAGGCCAGGAACACCGA
>JAUWNF010000072.1 GCA_030612785.1 Phycisphaerales bacterium | reverse complement strand
ACAGGTGAGATTGGCGAGGGTTCGTTTGCGCACCCTCTTGCCTTCGCGATAGGATTGCCGCAACGCCCGCTGGCATCCTCGAAACGGCGATTTCGCACGAAACAACCACCGGCCATTGGAGGAACTTCGGACTAGTCGGTTTCGTCGGCGTGTAGTCGGGGGGACTCGTTGGGCGCGGTACGCTCTTCCCGGCTATGAGGCAGAGCCGACCGCGGTGGGTTCAAATACTGGACCGTCGCTCGACCGGCGGAGGTCCATGTGCTGCGGTGGGGCTTGGTCGTTGGTACCGGGGTAGTCGGAGCGGAAGTGGGCCCCGCGCGACTCCTCGCGGCGAAGTGCGCTGCCGGCGATCAACCGTCCGACAGTGAGCATGTTTTGCACTTCCCAACCTTCCGGGGTGTCGAAAACCTTGTCGAGCACGAAACGCGTCCAAAACTCGATAATCTCGACGGTTTCTTGCAGGCGATCGCCGTGGCGCTCGATGCCGACGTTGCGCCACATGAGGCTGCGCAGGCTGAGGCCGACGTCCGCGAGGTCCAACCGGGTTTTGGGCGAGGGCGGGGTCGCGCTGTGCAGGGCGGTGGGGCCGGCGGGAGCGGGTTGCGCAGCCGCTGCACGTCCCGCGGTCTCGCCGGCGATGCGGCCAAAGACCAAGCCTTCGAGCAGCGAATTACTGGCCAGCCGGTTCGCCCCGTGCAGCCCGGTGCTGGTGCACTCGCCACAGGCGTACAGTCGCGGTACGGTGGTGCGCGCCCCCAGGTCGGTGACGATCCCGCCGATCATGTAGTGCGCGGCCGGGCGAACGGGGATCAGGTCCCGGCTCACGTCGATGCCGAACTCGGCACAGGATTCAGTGATGTAGGGGAAACGCTTGACGAAGTCCTTCTTGGGTATGTGCCGCACGTCCAGGAAGACGCTCGTGGCCTGCGTCTGCGCAAGCGTAATGGCAATGGCGCGGCTGACCACATCTCTGGGGGCCAACTCGCCGTCGGGATGAAAAGCGGTCATGAATCGCTGCCCGTTCCGGTCCACCAGCCAGGCACCCTCGCCGCGTACCGCCTCGGAGATCAATGCCCGACTCGAACCGGCGATATAGAGCGTTGTGGGGTGAAACTGGATCATCTCCAGGTCGCGCAGGCGCGTCCCCGCCCGGTAGGCCATAGCGACCGCGTCCCCGGTGGCCAGTTCCGGATTGGTGGTTTCCCGATATAGCCGGCCGCAACCCCCGCCGGCGAGGATGGTGGTCTTGGCCCAGACCAGTTGATGGCCGTACTTCTCGTGATACGTGACCGCGCCGACGCATCCCTCATCGGTGGTTAGCAGGTCAATCACGAAGCAGTCTTCAAAACCGCGAATTCGCGGTTCGGCGCGAAGTTTCCGGACTAGCGTGTCCGTCAGGGCGCGCCCGGTGGCGTCTCCGTACGCGTGGAGAACGCGGGGCATCTTGTGGCCACCTTCTCGGGTAAGCGCAAACCCGTCCGCGGACTCGTCGAAGCGAAGACCCCAATCGAGGAGCCGCTGAATCTCCGTGGGGCCTTCCCGGACGGTCAGCTCCACGGCTGCCGGGTGGTTCAGCCCGCAGCCGACGCCGAGCGTGTCCTCCCGATGCCGTGCAGGGGAGTCTACCTCAGCCGTCACGGCCGCGACGCCACCCTGGGCCCAGCGCGTGGTGGTGTCCTCCATGGTCCGTTTGCTGATCAGGGTGACGTCAGCGTAGTGGGCGGCTTCGAGGGCGGCGCGGGCCCCGGCGACCCCGCTGCCGATCACCAGCACGTCGGTGAATACGTGCCCGGTACGGGCGGCATCGAAATTGGACAGGTATCGTCTGGTGTCGAAGAGGGTTGCCATAACAACCGGTATGGTAATGCGTCGGCGTCCATCCGGAAACCTCCGTCCACCGTGGGCTGGTCGGGAGAGGGGACGCCGGAAGGAGTGATGGGCCGATCGGGCGGCAGGGACACCTAATTCCTCCGCCGTGAGACTCCGATAACAACGTTGATGGACTCTTGCATGACAGTGGACCATAGGGTCGGTTTGCGCGCCGCGAGGTGGGTCTGGCGCGCGGCGTTCGCGGTGGTGCTCGTCGCTGTCGTCGGCCCCCTGGGCGCGGCTGCGGAGGAGGAAGACGGCGCGGACGACTGGAAGCGTGCCGACCACCAACGGGTCGTAAAGGTCTTCGACTTCGACGAGCCGGACAACCTGGGAACCATCCCCAAATACTGGGAACTGTTCGGGGGTGAATCGTTTCCCCGCTACGCCGGAGGCGGGTTTGACCCCGAGGTGGGGCGGACCGCCCCGCCTTCGTTCTATCTGGACATGAACGGGCGTAACGTGGCGTTCCGGTATCGCGGGATCGAGACGCGCATTCGCCCAAACAGTGACTATCTAGTCGTGGGTTGGATCAAGCCGAATGACCTGCGGACCTCGCGGGCGACCATTACGGCTTACTACCTCGATTACGAGGGAATGCCGCTGCGCGAGACGCAGCGCCAGGGACGACTGGTGGGCGGAGATGATTCAAGCGAGGGCTGGCATCGGGTGGAGGTTTTCATGCCGGCCGGCCCTTTCGAGGCGAGCGCCTTGGGTCTTACGTTGTGGGTCGAGCAGGCATCGATATGGGACCCGACGCCACGCCCGGAACATCACATCGAACGGTCGGACGTTCACGCGGGGGCTTGGTTCGACGACATCTTGGTCTATCGCCTGCCGCGAGTGACCTTGTCCACACCTGCGCAGGGAGACATCTTTGTAGCTCCGCAGGTGGCTGAGCTCAGAACCACGGTTTTGGACCACGACGGGGCGGGACTCTCCGCCGCGTTGGAGGTCTGCGACGCGACGGGCGAGGTGGTGGATCGTTGCGCCATACCGGTGCAGGTGGAGGCGCACCAGGTCGTGCTGCCGGATTTGGATCCGGGCTACTACCAGGCTCGGTTGAGGATCACGTCGGGGGGGCATACCCTGGTCAATCGCCGGCTGGCGTTCGCTGTTTTGACCGACATCCGCGCCGGTCTGCGGTATACCTCTCATGCTTTCGGCGTGGTGCTAGAAGGCGCGGAGCGGAGCGGAGCCGAGTCCGAAGTGGCGCTGGTTGCGGCCGCCGGGCTGGGGGCGGTGAAAGTGCCGCTCTGGACGGGCTCGGAGGCTACGCCGGGGCTTGTCGAGGACACTCCAACGCTGGACGTCCTTCTCAACGGCCTGCTGCGTCTGCGTGTTGATGTCACCGGCGTTCTGGGCGGACTGCCGCCCGAGCTCGCCCACGGCGCTGATGAGACTCAGCGTTCCCTGATCGACATTCTCAACGACCCGGTGGAGAGTTGGCGCGGATATCTCGGGGCCGCCGTGGCACCGTACGCGAGCGTGTTGGCTTCGTGGCAGGTCGGGACCGACGGCGACCCCGCGGTCGCGAACGACCCTCGCTTGGCCGACGTGTTGGCGGCGGTTCGCAGTGAGATGCTCACGCTGATGACGTCCCCTTACCTTACGGCGCCGGGCTGGGTGGATGTGGACCCCCGGGGGCAAACCCTGCCAGTTGAACGATTCACGCTGACTGTTCCCGGCGGGATTCATCCGGACTACATCGGCGCGCACTTGCAGCCTTTCCGTGAACTCGGAATCATGCGCCTCGAGGCGTACATCGAAGCGCTGCCGCACACGTACGACCGCATCGCCCGGTTGAGCCATTGGGCTGCCCAGATACTCGAGACGCGCCACGCGGGGGTGGACGCCGTTTATGTCCCCCAGTTGTGGCGATGGCGCCCGACCGTTAGTGGGCCAACCGTAGAGCCCACGGAGGAGTTTATCGTCTACCGAACGATCGCCGCGCTGCTCGGCGAGGCTCGGCCGGACGGTATGCTGTTTGCGGATGAGGGGGTTCGGGCGTTGGTGTTCTCGCAAGGCGAACGCTCGGTGCTAGCGGTTTGGGATCGCCGGGCCCCGCCGGAAGGTCGAACGTGGGAGGTCCAACTGGGCGCCGCGAAGCGGGTAGTCGATCTGTGGGGACGGTCGACGCCGTTGGAACGTACCGCGGATGGTCTCCATCGCCTGACGCTCACCCCGACGCCGGTGTTCGTGGATGACATCGAACGTTGGGTAACGGCGTTTCAACGCCAACTACGCCTGCTGCCCGAGTCAGTGACCTTCAGTCTGGCCACCCACGAACATGCCGTACACATCGCCAATCCCAGCCCCGGTGTACTGATCGGCAGACTGACCCTGGAGGTGCCCGAGACCTGGCGGGCGCGACCGCGCAACCTCGAGTTCAACATTTCTGCGGGGGGCCGGTCCACGTTCCCCGTCGAGCTGCGCTACGGCAATAACGAGTCGGCGGGGGCCAAGGTGCTGTATGCCGACGTGCAACTGCGCGGCTCCGAAGAGTATCACCTGCGGGTCCCCTTGTGCTTCGACCTGGGCATCGAAGACGTGGACGTCTGGAGCTTCGCCACGCTCAGGGGCAACCGGGTGATTGTCCGCCACGGGGTCAGGAACCGGTCGGACGAGGCGTTGAGCTTCCGCGCCTACGCCACCGCGCCGGGTCGCGATCGACAATACAAGGTTATCATCGGACTGGAGCCGGGCGAGAGTATCACTCGGGAGTATCGTTTCGAAGACGCCGAGGACCTCGCGGGACAGACCATTCGCGTCAGCCTGCGCGAGGTCAACGGCCCACGTATGCACAATCTGCAACTCACCGTTCCCTAGGAAGGCTGTCGATTAAATCGTCCATGGTGATTCCCCGTGTAGCGTCACCCCTTGTGGGTGACGAGAAATGAGGCTGCGCCGCCCACAAGGGGCAACGCTACAGATTAAATCGACAGCGCTGGGTGCCCCATCCCTTTGACACGTTTCGTGTCAAGGGGTGGGGGACTGCTCCACATTGCAAAACCCTCGGTATATGCTGAAATGTCGGGGCAATGGCGAAGAGACCACACCAACTCGCGTGGGACGAGCAACGGCTGGCGTCGCCGCACGCGCAGGCGGACAAGGCCGCCCGAGTGCGCCACATGTTCGACAACGTGGCGCCGCGCTACCAACTGGTCAACCGCGTGTTCAGTGTCGGGCGCGACGTCGCATGGCGGCGGAAGGCGGTGGAGTTGGCGCGGGTGGGCCCGGGCGACGCGGTGCTCGACGTGGCCTGTGGGACGGGTGATTTCCTGGGGGTGTTCGCCACCGCCGCTGGTCCGCCGCGCCGGTTGGTCGGTGTCGACTTCTCGCACGGGATGTTGCGTGCGGCGACGGTCCGCTCCGACGGCAGGCTTTGGTGGTTGGAAAGCGACGCCTTGCGACTACCCCTGGCGGCGGAGTCGTTTACAGTAGCCAGTTGCGCGTTCGGGGTGCGCAACTTTCAGGACCTCGACGCGGGCCTGCGCGAGATGTGGCGCGTTTTGAAGGTCGGCGGCCGCATCGTCATCCTGGAATTCACCCGCCCGCGGAATCGCGTGTTTCGGGCGCTCTACGAGTTATACGCGAACAGAATCATGCCGTGGGCGGCCACGTGGGTGAGCGGCGACCGCACGGGTGCGTATCGCTATTTACCGCGATCGGTGGTATCGTTTATCAACGCGGCGGACATGCGTGCGCGGTTGGAGCGGGTGGGTTTCCACCGGGTCACGGTGACCGGGATGTCGTGGGGCATCGTGTCCATCTACGTGGGGACGAAGACGGGAACAGGCGATGGTTGAAGTTCGGGGACAGGTCGAACGGACGCCGCCCCCCGCCGCCACGGCGGAACTTGCCGTCATCTCCGACGTCTGGTCGCGCTCGGGCTCCAAATACCGGGTGCGGGCGATCGTACTGCTGGTAATCAACGTGCTGTTGTTCGGGGGCTTGGGCTGCTTCGCATTCTGGTTGCGAACGGGTTCTTACCTGGCGCCGGCGCATGAGGGATACTGGAACCTGCTATGGCAGACCTTCCGGCCGGGCAGTAACCCGCATACGCTGAGCAGCCTGCTCACTTTTCCGATCAGCCTGGAGGAAGTACCGCTCCAGATCGTTATTCACGGTCTGCTGCTATCGGCGCTGGTCTCGATTCCCATTCTGGTATCGATACTCTATCGTTTTTATTCCTGCCTGCCGTTCGTGGCGGTAGTGGGTCTGGTGGCGCTGATGCCCTGGTTGGCCCTGACCCTGCTGGGTTCGTGCATCCTGGCGTCGGTCAGGCCGTTTCGCTTCTCCTTTCGCTACGCATCGTCCTTATTGGGGCTGGTGCTGGTGGTCGTCTACATCATCGTGGTTTCGTTGCAGGCGGCGCAGGAAGCGCCGGTGCTGGCGAACCCGGGCCAGCGAATCAAGCTGGTGGCGCCGTGGATTCTGGCCGTACTGGCCTCGTGTGTCCTGCTGGCGTTGGGCCTGGGGCTGGCGAAACTGGTGAACTATCGGCCGGGAGTGATCGCACCGCTGCTGGCGACGATGTTCGCCCTGCCGATCGCCCTGTTTGAAAAGTACGTGGGACGGGACGAGTTGTACTACCGGTTGCTGGAGCACCAATACGGCCCCAGGGCAACGTACTTCGAGGACCAGGACGTTCGACGCGCGTTCGATCAGGGGGTTGCCTGGATTCGCGAGACGTCCAAGCCGGACCGCACCTACGAACAAATCGCGAGTATCGAGGACCTCCGCTGGCAATACGAGTTGGACGACGCACAGAAGCAGCGCAACCGCTTCGTGTGCTACAAGGAGCAGGCCGCACGCGATTGTGACGATTTCATCAAATACTTCCCGGACAGCCGCTACGCACCGACAGTCTTGTATTTGAAGGGGCGGACGCTGGACATGCGGGTGGATCAGGTACAGTTCAGGGAGCACAAAAAGCTGGTGTTCTACGACACCTACCCCTCCATCGCTTCCCGCGACACGTGGCTGCGGCTCTGGAAAAACACGCCGGACTCGCCGTTGTCCGCGGTAGCGTTGTACCGCCTGGCCATCCTTGAAGCCCGGGGCGGCAACGTGGATCAGGCGATCGAACTGCTGAAGCAGTTGCGGCGGTTCGACAAGTCGGACTCGTCCACCCAGCCAGGTGCCACGCCCTCGGGCATCAAAGGGGTATTGGAAACCGCGCCGCCGGAGAGCGGGTTGCAGGTGTTCGTGGAGGGTGTCGTGTTCGAGGGGAAGCGGCTGCTGAGCATTTTGGAAAACAACCGCGATCCGAAGTACGGCGACGTGCCCCTCACCGGTGTGGAGTCGAGCGCATCGTTCCCGCGGCTGGGCTGGATGCGCTTCAACCCGCACAGCGAACACTACCGGCAAAACCTGACGGCCTTGCTGAAGCGGTATCCGGGCTGCCAGTTGGCCGACAACCTCGAGGTGGAATTGGCCCGAACCCTTAAAGAGCCCGGCGAGCGCAGCGCAGCTCTGCAAGCAGTCATCGAGAAGTACACCAGGAAGTATGCCTCCTCCATCGCGGCCGGGCGCGGACTCCCCGATGCGGTGCCGGAGGCGCTCTATCGGCTCGGCGAATCCTCGCTGGCGGCGGACAGACCTGCCCAGGCTCGCGCTGCCTTCGAGCGTCTGGTGGCCGAGTGCCCCGACTCCATTTGGGGGGAGCGAACCGAACACCGGTTGGCGACACTGGGGCCCGCTACGCCGGTGGAACCGTAAACGAGCATCATGCCGGAAGCAATACGCAGGCAGATCGTGGTGGGCATGACCGGCGCCAGCGGAGCGGTGTACGCACGGCGGCTGTTGGACTGCCTGGATTCAGCAGGGATTGACGTACATTTGGTGGCCTCGCCCAACGCACGAAGGGTGTCGGCGGAGGAACTGGCGGTCAAAGAGTTCACCGTGGAGGCTTTCCTGGGCCGTCCCAGCACGCGGATCACCCTCTATCCCTACGACGACATCGGCGCCCGGATCGCCAGCGGCTCGTTTAGAACCGACGGGATGATCGTCTGCCCGTGCAGCAGCCATTCGCTGGGCGGTATCGCCGCGGGACTCGGAGACAATCTGATCCTTCGGGCGGCGGCGGTAACGCTCAAAGAGGCCCGGCGTCTAGTAGTAGTCCCGCGCGAGACGCCCGTGAGCCGGATCGACCTGCGTAACGCATTGCAGCTCAGCGAAGCCGGCGCGATCGTCTGTCCGGCCTCACCGGGCTTTTACATGCTGCCCCGAACAGTGGGCGACCTCGTGGACTTCATGGTGGGCAAGCTTCTCGATTTGCTGGAAGTGCCGCACAACCTGAACACGCGCTGGACCGGCAGCGCCGCCCCCGGCACTACCGATCGCGAAGGATCGATGCAGTCGTGACGGCCTCGACCACCGGCATCCGCACGTGGGCGGAGATGATCAAGTTCTCGCACTCGATCTTCGCTCTGCCGTTCGCCCTCATGGCCGCGTTTCTGGCCGGGCGGAATATCGACGGTCAGCATCGGCCGTATGCGGGCCAACTGGGGCTCATTATCCTGTGTATGGTGGCGGCGCGCAGCGTGGCGATGACGTTCAATCGCATCGCCGACGCGCGGATCGACGCCCGTAATCCGCGCACCGCGAACCGTCCGCTGCCGGCGGACCGGCTGACCATCGGCGCAGCGTGGGTTTTCCTGGCGGTCTGGGCAATCGTGTTTGTTTTGAGCTGTGCGGCGTTTGCCGTCTGGTTTGAGAATCCCTGGCCGATTCGGCTTTGCGGGCCGGTTTTGCTGTACCTGTGCGGGTATTCGTATACCAAGCGGTTCACCCGCCTGTCGCATTTCTATCTGGGCAGTGCCATCGCGTTTTCACCAGTGGCCGCCTGGATCGCGATACATCCGCAGAGCCTGGGTCTGGCGGCGGTCGCGCTCATGGCCGGGGTCACGTTGTGGATCGCCGGCTTTGACATCATTTACGCTTGCCAGGACATAGAAGTCGATCGGGCGGAAGGGCTGCACAGCCTCCCGTCTCGGTTGGGGCCGGGACCGGCCCTGTGGATTGCCCGGGGGTGTCATGCGCTTACGGTCGTCTTGCTGGCGGCGTTGGCGGCGCTGGCGAGCCTGGGATGGCTCTATCTGCTCGGGGTCGGACTTGTTGCCGTCATGCTGGTCGTGGAGAACAGCTTGGTTAAGGCGGATGATTTCAGCCGGGTGAACCTCGCCTTCTTCACCATCAACGGGGTGGTGAGCCTGGTGTTGGGGGGACTGGCAATCGCGGATATATTACTACGCCTGCCAGCCGTCATCTGACGGTGGCTTGGGGCACCATGTTGTTACGCGACGAGTACGTGTTTGGCGTGCGATGGCGGGGAGTTGGGGTGACAGGAGCAGGCACGGTGGGTGGCATGCCTAAGCCGGCCAGAGGCCGGCGCAGGCATGTATCAATCGTGCCCGTGGATTGAGATTGTGTTACGTCGTCTGGCAAGGGGATGTGCCGGTGGTGCCGAACGTGGGCAGTATTCCGCCGATCGATAGGCGAACGACCGATACCTGCCTGCGCGTCGCTACGCTCCGCTTAGGCATGCCACCCAACGCTAAACGCGTACCGCGACGAAGTCGCGGGAAAGCTTGCAGGAGGTGCGACGCTGATGACGAATAGGACACTTATCACCGGCGGCACAGTGGTGACGCTCGGTGGCGAGCCGCGGGTCATCGAAGATGGGGCGGTCCTCATTCACGGTAACCTCATCGAGCAGGTCGGTCCCCGCAGCGAGATACCGGCTAAGGATTGTGCGCGTATCGACGCAGGCGGCGGCGTTATCATGCCCGGTCTCATCAATGCGCACAACCACTTCTACAGCACCTTCGCCTGCGGAATTACTCTCAAAGACGATCCCCCGACCAACTTCAAGGAAATCCTCGAGCGTCTGTGGTGGCGGCTGGACAAGGTTCTGACGCTGGAGGACGTGCGTTACAGTTCGCTGGTGTCGATGTGCCGCGGCCTACGGGCGGGCACCACCACGGTGCTCGACCACCACGCCTCGCCTAACGCCGTTCGCGGCAGCCTGGATACTATTGCCGGGGCCGCGCGGGAGGTCGGTGTTCGGACTTGTCTTTGCTATGAGCTTTCCGATCGCGACGGGCCGGAGATCACCCAACAGGGTTTACAGGAGAATGAGGCGTTTCTCAAAGCCCACCGCGGCGCGGGGGACGCGATGCTGTCGGCGATGTTCGGACTGCACGCCTCGATGACCATCGGCGAGGAGAGTTTGGACCGTGCGGCCGAGATCGGGCGGGCGCTGCACGCGGGCTTTCACATTCACGTGGCCGAGTCCGCTTTCGACCAGAAAGACTCCCTGGCTAAGTACGGCAAGCGCGTGGTGCAGCGGTTGGCCGATGCGGACATGTTGGGCGAACGGACCATCTGCGCCCACTGCGTCCACCTGGACAACGGCGAGTACGAAGCCCTGCTCGATTCGGGTGCCAACGTGGTGCACAACCCGCAATCGAACATGAACAACGCCGTGGGCGCCGCCGCCGTGCTGCACATGCTCTCGATGGGCATCCAAATCGGGCTGGGCACCGATGCTATGACCGCTAACATGTTCGAGGAACTCCGCGTGGCCCATTTGCTGCAAAAGCACGTCACCCGGGACCCCCGGGCAGGCTTCGTCGAAGCTTGCCAGATGCTGTTTGACAACAACCGCCGTATTGCGTCGAAGTTCTTCACCAAACCGCTCGGCGTTTTGGAGCCGGGCCATTTGGCCGATGTCATCGTCGTCGGGTACGACCCGGTCACTCCTCTCCACGCCGACAATCTGTGGGGCCAC
>JAUWNF010000453.1 GCA_030612785.1 Phycisphaerales bacterium | reverse complement strand
GGAGAGGTGGTGTTACGCGGCGGTTCGATTGTCGGAGACTCCAGGGCGTCGAGGGCGTGGAAAGGTGGATGGCTGTGGGGAACGCTACTGCCGGAGCGCACATGTCGGTAAGTCCCAGCGCGCGCGCCAAGTACTGTGTGTGGGCAACGCCGGCGGCGCGAATGCTGCGCGCGGACCGCGGATGCGCGCCACTGCTGTCAGAAGGTGGCGAGCGATTACTCTAGCTGAAAGCTGAAGGCTGATAGCTGAAGGCCGAAAGCCATTTTACGAAACGAAGCCATTTTCACCGGCGCGTGGCCGGGCTTGGGTGGTCCGGGTGCAGGTGATAATCTCCGCTGAATGTGGGACGGGGCCGAAAAGCGCACCCTTGGGACGCGGGATAGCCTCGATTCTCTGGGACGCGGCTCCGGCGTGTTGACTTCGCCCACCGACCCCGGAATAAATCAAATGAGGTCGCGCGGTCCCGGCGTGGACCGCCGCTGACGGAGGGAACGTAGGAGGGAAAGAAGTTGTCCGCCCAATTCAGTTTACGACACCCGTGGAGGTTGTCGTCGGTTGCGGTCACGGCGTTGGTGGCGATGATCGCAAGCGGCTGTGGAGCGAGTGTATCCTCGCCGACGACCGGCGCATCGGTCGAGACCGACCCGCAGGCCAAGGCCGGCACCGAACTGACCAAAACCGTCGTGCTGGATTGGAGCGGTGGGTACTCCGAAATCACTTCTGAATGGCTGGCAGGCGCTGACCTCTCTCAGCTTTATCTGCCCTCGGGGGAATCACTCGAAGATTACGCCGAATCGTTCCAGGAAGCGGTGCGCGTGCGTGTCGACGAGATTCTTCGCGGCATCGGGCCTGCCCGCTTCACGGTGTTGATCGATGAGGCGGAGGAGTATCCCGACGGAACGGTGGTCTATTTCACTGCCGACGCCATAGCCGGCGACGGTTTTCAAATCGGCCAGACCAAGCTCGATCAGTGTGACCTGCGCGAACCTGGCACGGCCATCATGTGGATCGGGACGCTGCTGAAGCTCGGCGACGAGCACGGGTACGACCAGTGGGTCAACGCCTTGGCCAACACGGCGGCCCACGAGGTCGGGCACACGGTTGGCTTCTTCCATCCCGATGCGGACGGATCGGATTTCACCCCGTACGAAAAGGACACCGAGATCATGATGGCGGTCCACACTTTGTCCGCGCTGCTGAGCCCGCAGGAGTTCATCATCCCGCAGGAGACTTGCCCGGAGTCGATCCAAGGTGAGTTCGGCGGCATCGCCTACACCGTGTCCAACACCCGGACTGCCAAACGTTCCTGCCTAAGCCACAAGACCGAGAATCCCTCCGAAGCCGTGATCATCTGCAACCACCACGGATACGACCGCTGACCTGGAACGCTTCGTTCCCCACCCCGAGGCGGGCAGTGCCCGCCAACGGGATGGGCCACCCGCCAAGTCTCTGCGTTCGATCCTCCTCCTAAGTCGTTCGCCGCGCCGGACGAATAGCACTAGAATGAGCGGCGGGGCGGTCTCAGCACTCGCCGGCGGACTCGCTGTTTCAAGGAGGGATCAGGCGGGCTTATGGGCAAGGGTGGTCACGGGAGTTTCGGAGGATTCACGCCGGGGGCAGGGCCCTTGCGCGCTGGGCACCGGACCCGTGGTGTCGTCGATGGGCCGCCCGGACCGTCGGGGAGCACCCATGACTCCTCGAAGCGCCGTTACCTCGAGTTCCGCAAATCGTACCGGCAGAAGCAAAAGCCCGCGGATGAAAACGATACCGGCCCGGCGTCCCGAGGGGGCTGGCGGTACATCGGCGAATATCGCAGGGTCGTGGGTCGTCACACCAGAACGTTGGTACTGGTGTTCGTGTTGGCATCCGTCGCCAAGACCCTGGGGCTGGTGCTTCCCTATGCCACCAAAATGGTCATCGATGACGTCCTGCTGAACGAGAGCCTGTCCCGCGCGGCGCAGCATCGCCTGCTCACCATCTTCGCCCTGGCAATGGTAGGGTTGATGCTTCTCCAGCAAGCGATCGAAGCCTATCGCGGCTACCGCATGACCGTGTTGAACGCCCGCATCATGTTTCGCCTCCGCCAGAAACTCTACGAACACTTGCTGCACATGCCGTTGCGCAAACTGCAGGAGATGAAGAGTGGCGGGATCGTAGCGCGGGTCTCGGGCGACGTGGATGAACTCAGGGGCCTGCTCCAGATGGGGATCATCACTCCGGGTGTGGCCCTGCTCACGGTGATGCTGACGTTGGGCGTTCTGCTGTATCTCAGTTGGAAGACCGCGCTGGTGGCCATGACCCTCATTCCCCCAATCGTGCTACTTAATGTAGTGTGGCTCAAGCGGGTGCGCCCCATCTACCGCGCCATGCGCGAGGCCCGTTCGGACATCGACGGGCGGGTAGTGGAGACGTTCGCAGGGGTACGAGTGGTGCGGGCTTTCCGTCGTGAGAAACGCGAAGCGCGCGATTACGCGCTCCGGCACCACACCGTCATTCGCCAGGAGGTGCTGTCCAATCTGCTGCAGTTGATCGTGACCTCGGGATGGGGTCTGCTGATCCCCGGAGTCAGTTTGTTAATCATTTGGTACGGGGGAACACGTTACCTGGCCGGCGAGTTGCAGATCGGCGGCATACTCGCCTTTCAAATGTACGCCTTCATGCTGCTCCACCCCGTTTCGCAGATCGTGCAATCCTATAACCGCATGCAACGGGCCCTGGCGGCCATGGAACGGACCTTCGACCTCTTTCGCGAACCGCTGGACAAACCCGACCGCCCCCGGGCGGTGGACGCTCCCCTGCCGATCCGCAGCATCGGCTTCGAGAGTGTGGATTTCGAGTACGTCGAGGGGCAGCCCGTAATCCGGGATTTGTCGATGACCGTGCAAGGCGGGCAAACCGTGGCGCTGGTCGGGCCCAGTGGTGCGGGTAAGACTACCGTCACTAACCTGGTCGCCCGGTTCATCGACCCAGTGAAGGGCCGGGTTACCCTCAACGGCATTGATCTGCGCGACCTCAAGCTGCGTAGCCTTCGCGGTCTGCTGGGCATCGTCGAGCAGGACGTTTTCCTTTTCGACGGAACCGTAGCTGAGAATATCACCTACGGAAAGCGACTTGCCACGCGTGATCAGATCGCCGAAGCCGCCACCAGGGCAAACGCGCACGAATTCATCTCTCGCCTCCCCCAAGGATACGATACGATCATCGGCGAACGCGGGGTGAAGCTCTCCGGTGGGGAACGCCAGCGCGTAAGCATCGCCCGCGCCTTGCTGGCCGACCCGCAGATTCTGATCCTCGACGAAGCCACCAGCAACCTTGATACCGAAGCCGAGCAGTTGATCCAGCAGTCGTTGGCCGAGTTGTTTGCCGAGCGGACCACCTTCGTGATTGCCCATCGCCTATCGACGGTCACGCGGGCCGACGTCATCGTCGTCATGTTTGACGGCCGCGTCGTCGAGGTTGGGACGCACCCGGAATTGATGCAGGCCGCCGGGCTTTACCACGAGATGGTCTCGCGACAAATGCGCTTCCACAGCGACGCCGTCGAGACACTCGAGTGGTAATGTAGCGTCACCCCTTGTGGGTGGCGAAAACACAGCGTCACCCCTCGTGGGTGGCGAAAACACAGCGTCACCCCTTGTGGGTGGCGAAAACACAGCGTCACGCCTTGCGGGTGGCGCCGG
>JAUWNF010000725.1 GCA_030612785.1 Phycisphaerales bacterium | reverse complement strand
GTGCGTTTCACACACCCGTTGGATCGCCTTGGGGCCGATGGGGTGCATGGCTGCCGGTGAACCCGCTCCGCCTCTTCGCTGTGAACCTCATCGCCATCCCAATAGGCATTGGGTTGTTCGTGGCGATCCGTGCGCATTGCTGGTAATGACGAGAAGAACAATGCCTAATCGATCCTCCTGGCACGATTTTCCTCCACACGGGACGTTTCTCACGGCGTCCGAACCGGACACGCGCGGGGTATTCATCGGCACCCCGTGCGGTCCGGTGCTCCTGCGCGGCAGCCCGCTGAGCGCGATACACTTCTGTCTGTTGCGTGATCGGCCTGCATGGATCGGGGCACCTGGAAGCCACTGATGCCCGGGTCTTATTCACGAGATACGAAAACGTGACGCTCGTCGCTCCCAACCGGACAGGTCGAACCGATTCCTGCCGCCTCGCCGCAGTACTTGCAGAATGCGGGGAGCCTAATCTCAATGAACACATGCTTTGGTTCTGAATATACCGGGCACGTCGATGCCACGCCCGCGGCTTGTCCGCAGTACTTGCAGATCATCACTTTCGCCCCATTTGTGAAGGAAAACTCCATTGTTAGCTTGAAACTCAGAGGGGCCGTTGATCCCACCTCGCTACGGCATCACGCGTTGAGCCTGTCAAGCTGCTCGCGCACGGAGCCTGCGACATCCGCCCGCCGTTCCCGGCCGAGTTGGCGGAGACGTCCGTGTTGAATGCGCCGTCAACATACACCATTTGGTGAACATGGCCGCTGAGCCCGAGATCCTCAACGCCCTTCCCGGCTTGCCGCAACGGCTCTCCGTCGTGGGCTACGGCCTGTTGTCAAGTTTTATCGCAAAAAAACTTGACGCCGTATCCCCAATCGTCGACACTCCCGGCATGGCAACTGGCCCGCGACCATCGCCGGACTCCCGACGCGTCGCCGCCATCGTCCGCCAACGCATCGAGGACGGCGGCGAACGCCTGTGGCGACTAGATGATTTTCGCGACCTGCCCTGCGCCGCCGTCGCGCAGGCGCTATCACGGCTCGCTAGGGCGGGGAAGATCGAGCGGCTGAGTAAAGGCGTTTACTACCGAGCCCGGCAGACAACCTTCGGTAGGAGCCGCCCCAACCCCGCGGCGATCCAGAAGCTCGCTGCCCGTCGCAAAACTCTCTTCCCGTCCGGCGTCGCGGCGGCCAGCCTGTTGGGCTTCACGACCCAGACCGCCGGTCGGCGCGAACTGGCCACGAGCGCCCTGAGCCTGCCGCGAAAACTCGTTGGCCAGGAGACCATCGTGCATGCCCGCCGGCCCGAGGCCTGGTCCAAGCTATCCGAGGCCGAGGCCGCCCTGCTCGATTTTCTACGGCGCGCAGGGCGCACCAGCGAGCTCACGCCGCAAGAGACGGTCCGCAGGATCCTGGAACTAGTGGCCGAGCGCGGACGCTACCGGCGTCTCGTCGCCGTCGCCGACACGGAGCCGCCGCGCGTGCGCGCTATGCTTGGTGCCTTAGGCCAGCAGCTTGGAAGGCCGGCACGGGAGCTCAAGCAACTGCGGGCCTCTCTGAATCCGCTGTCACGCTTCGGCTTTGGAATGTTGGCCGATCTGGAATATGCGCGGGCC
>JAUWNF010000726.1 GCA_030612785.1 Phycisphaerales bacterium | reverse complement strand
CAGCGGCATCATCGCCATTTCGCGCGATGAGGACGACGAACTCATCAACGTCGAACGCACCAGCGGCGAGGACGAGATCGTGCTCGGCTCGCGGCTGGGGATGGCCATCCGCTTCGACGAGGGGGACGTTCGCGCGATGGGGCGCACCGCGCGGGGGGTTAAGGGCATGTCCATCGACAAGGGCGACGTGGTCGTATCCATGGTGCCCATCAGGCCCGGGGAATCCCTGCTGACTGTCTGCGAAAATGGATACGGCACGCGGACCAGCCTCGCGGAATATCGCAAGACCAAGCGCGGGGCCAAGGGCGTGATCAACATCAAAACGACCGACCGCAACGGCAAGGTCATCTCGCTGACCGCTGTCCGGGACGAGGATGAGCTGATGTTCATCACCGCCAAAGGTATCGCCCTGCGCACCGATCTGAGCGCCATCCGCGAGATAGGCCGGGCAACCCAAGGCATACGCTTGATCCGCCTGGACGCCGGCGACAAGGTGGTGGCCGTCGAGAAGATCGTCAGCGAGAACGGGGGCGAGCAGGACAATGCCGCCAACGAGCCAGACGACAAAGAGGGCTAGTGCTCTGTCGCGGATCATTCGATGGAGTACGTCATCGTAGAACGCTCGTGCGAGAATCCTTTCTCGCACGATTGGGCCGAGAAGGGATTCTCGGCCCAGCGATCACCAGGGAGGGCTAGGGCGATTCGGGGGGAGTGTGAGCCGAGTCGCGGGCCTGGGCTCGCGCGGCTTGATGATGTTGTAAGCCACGTTGGAATTTGTCGTCCGGAACGCTTTTCCGGTTGGCAACGGCAACCAAATGCCGAATAATACATATAAGAGAGTGCGCTACTCGAATGACCGTGCATCAGTAGGATAAGTGTGCGCGGTTCCGTTCGTCCGTTCCGAGCCGTTGCTCATGGAGGTTGCCCGATGAAACGTACCTGCCTGATTGGCCTGTCGCTTGTAGTGGTCTTCAGCATGATAGCCACGCCCTCCTACGGGCAGGTCGTCACCGCGCCGGGCGCCATCTGGGAGAGCACCGGCACCGGCGCTCAGGGCTTGCGGGCGCCGGGCAGGATGGTCGGCGCCGGATTAGCGCGTGCCGCCGACCTGATGCCGAACGCTCTCGCCTACACCGAAATCACTGAGACGGACGCGCCGTCCCTTCGGACGCAACTGATGGTCGAGGTGGTCGACACCTTCTTCCGCGACCTGAACACCGCTCTGGTGATGTTCCAGAACGTAATCCTGGGCCGCGCGGGCCGACCGCCGGTTATTCCAACGAGCCTCCTGCCAACCACCAGTAGCGGCGACCTGGACCTCAGCAGTCTCAGCGGCCTGATCGATCAGTTCTCCGACTTGGCCAAGTAACGGACCGGACGTGGAACCACCGCAAGGCGTCCGCCAGGACCGAATGGCACTTGCCGATCATGCTTCATCCCCTCCTCCGCAACTCGTGGATCAGTGGGGGCCCGCCGGTCTGATTATACCACGGCTCCGCCATAGGGTCGGCCTGCCCGTTGCGCCGGGATGCGGTCGCAGGACCACCCCACAATCCGTGGGCATCAGTCGGTGCGCAAAAAGCCCAAATCTTGAAGAGACTGTTTGAA
>JAUWNF010000704.1 GCA_030612785.1 Phycisphaerales bacterium | reverse complement strand
TCATCAAGTCACCCTGTGGGTCAGCGACAGCGACACCTACGAGTGGGGCAACCGGCCGTTCAAGAGGTGGCCGTGCAGCGCCCAGAGCGGACACCGATTCGTGGCCATGTTCGATCGCAACGGCTTGTGCGATCTGACTATCGACGGTCGGCACAACGGCGGCCCCGAAGTCATGGCCGACGAGTTGAACGCCATCTGCGCGGACCTGCTGCGGGAGAAGCTGCCGGAGGATCATCCGGCATGGTCCATTGCGGTAGGTCAGTTCTTAGAGACGGAGAGCAAGCATGGTGGTTGATTCCCAGATGAAACGCAAGTTTGTCCTGATCAAACTGGACGAGACCCGGAACTGGGAGCACGGCGATCCGGCCATCCTGGCCAAAGCCGGGCGTATCTTCGGCCTCTACGTCGCCGACCTGTCGGTGGGCGTTCACTGTTGTGAGCTGACGCGATCGTACGAACTCAACTTCGTGGAGAGCCAATGGGAGGGGACCGGCAAGGAACTCAGCGAGGAGGATCGTGAGGCGGTCCACGACTACGTCATGGAGGGGGACAGGGACACACCGCTGGTGTCATACATGCACTGCTCCAACGTGAATGCTTTGCCTGTGCTCGATCCCAAGAAGGGCGAGTGCTTTCCGCCGAAGGAAAAGGGTGGCGCCATGATCGAACTGGGCGAGTGTGACCAGGACGAGGACGAGGTTAGCGACGAAGACGCCCTCGAAGGCATGATGGAGTACGTCCGAACGAACGGGTTTTGATCATTCAACCAAGACGGAGGGAGAAGCATGAAGGTCGCCATCCCGTATGAGTACACCGAGGAAGCGATCCCGCCCCGGTGTCGCAAGCCGCGGCGGGTGCGGATGAAGGGCACCATGACGGTCACCATCCACGAACTGAGTGGCGACGAAGCCCCCGTCGCCATTGTGCAGCGGGACCCTCTGCATGTTGGGAACCGGCCGGAGAAGATCATCTATCGTTGGTGGCGCAAACGGCTCTGGACGCGGGGACACCCCTCGAATCGCGGGCCGCATCCACCCCTCGGTCCCGCTGGTACATGGCCCTATCCGGAACCGTACCTGGCCAAGTCAAAGGTGCGCAGCAGTATCCGACGATTCCAACAGGACACCGTGCTGATCGACGGAGAGGTCTGGCGGGTGGCCGGCGAACCCCGCTACGTCCTGATGACGTTCGGGCTGGGCTGCAACCACGGCGGCACGGCCTTGATGGTGGACAACCACTACAACTCCAACATCCACCGGGAGCGGTACTACCGGATCGACCAACAGAAGGCGGCCATCGCCGCAACGAAGCGCGTGGCCTTGGAGCGAGGCGACGACCAGAGTGTCCCCGTCGAGCCGCATGCCGACTTCGACATTCTGATCCCTGAAGCCGTCCGTCTATGTCCCCGGAAAGAGCACGGCACCGGCGATCCGTTCATCAACAAGGTGGAGGCCCTGACCACGGTCAAGAACCGTACGATTGCCGGCCTCGGCGCACTCGCGTTGCTGGGCCAGGAAATGAAGCAATGACAGTAGGACGGGAGGGCAAGGCAATGATGACCATCGGGCTACCTCAGCCGGGCAACTGGCGGAGGTTTGAGCATTTCGAGTGGCAGGGGCGGCCCGCCGACGCCGAGCGGTGGACCATCTACCACACCAGGCATCGTGACAGCGGTCTGTCGGCCCAATCCAACGCCGCACAGATCGAGGAGGCCCTGACTGAGTTCGACGACGACGGGTCTTTTCAACGTTTCAGCGATTGGCAGTTCGGCGGGGTGGATGTTGTCGC
>JAUWNF010000652.1 GCA_030612785.1 Phycisphaerales bacterium | reverse complement strand
ATGGCCCGCTGTTTCCCGATTACGGTTGGCGGCTGCGGATCGAGCCGCATCCCAACATGCCGGATTTGAATCAGGTCACGCTGGATGTCCTGCACCAGCCGCGCCAGGACGGCAAGGAAGAATTCGATTTCGATGAGGCCGACGTGGTGCACCGGCTGTACACCCTGCGGGTAACGCCGACGAACATCGACTTGACGCGCGATTTCGGGATGACCGAGGAGCAGGCGGATGAGTTGAGCGAGAAGCTGTCCGGCGCCACGGAGGGCGGCATTGATCCGCGCAACTTGAGCCCGGCGTTGTTCGCCAATCTGGACCTGGAGGAATTACTGGAAGTGGCGCCTGCGCTGTTGGAGGCGTTTGGCATGAGCATGAACGACCTGATGGAGATGCTGCCGGAGGAGCTGCAACGGTTGTTGGAGGAAGCTCAAACCGAGTTCGAGCAGTCCGCGGAGTTCGAGGACTCGGGTGATAGCGCTGCCGAAGGCGACCAGGAAACGGACGAGGGTTCCGGTGACTCTCGGCGGCGTCCGTCTCGAGGTCGGCGCGGCGGGGTCAGAGTCCGGGGCGGCGACCCGAGGGTTCGTTAACGATGGCCGACCACCAAGACACACGGGCACGTTTTCGTCGCAGCGGCTTTACGCTGCTGGAAGTGATCCTGGCGGTGTCCATCATCGCCGTGCTCAGCGGGCTCATGTACTGGTTCTTCTACAACGCGATGAGTACGACCGAGCGGGAGACCGCCCAGGGGCGCGACGTGCAGCTCGTGCGCGTGGTGCTGGATCGGCTGGCGCGGGAACTACGACAAGCCCGTGGTTTCGGACAGGAGTACGGCGCGGGAGTCATCGGGTACGAACACGCGATCTCGATCAATACCACGGTGCTCCCGGACAAAAAGCTGATGTACCCGCGCTCGATCAAGGACCGGCAGGAGGTCGGGCAGTTCGACCTCCAGAAGGTTGACTACTACATCGGATGGGACGAGGAGAACCCCGACGAGAACGGCGATCCGCGGGCCTTGGGGCTGGTCCGGCGGGTGAGCAAGACGTTCCTACGGGAGGTGATCATCGAGAGCGATGAGGAAGGGGACGCCGGGGACGAAGAAAAGGCCATCGCCGTCAAAGAGGAGTTGTACGCTCCCGAGATCAAGTTCATCGAGTTCAAGTACTTCGACGGGACCTGTTGGTGGGACGATTGGGAGATCACCCGGGGCAACGCCCTGCCACAGATCGTGCGGGTGACGGTGGGGTTCGAGCCGGTGCTGCCCGAGGAGGAGGAGATGGACCTGGTCGAAGACGACTTCTTGCGTGATGAGGAGGACAAAGAGCCGCTGGCGCCGGACCGCTTCGCCATGTTCATTCGCATGATACAGGCAGATGTATTCTTCGGCTCGCGCCTGACGCGCGAGGCCTCGGCGTTTACCGGCTCAGAATCCGGGGGATTCTGAGCACAACTTGCGGATGTGGGACAAGAGATGGAACGTAGAGACGCAGAGAACGCAGAGAAGAAGAGGAACAGCAGTGTGTTTTTCTGCGCCCTCTGCTACGCAAACGTTCGATTTCTTGGCGCGCCGCGCAGATTCTTCAGGCGGCTTCGTCCCCCACCCCGATCGCCGGACCCAGTTGCCGGCGAAACGGGATGGGGCACCCGTCTTGTTGCGCGCCGTGCGTTGATCCTTCCGGTGGTGCTGTTGATTCTGGCGCTGCTGGGACTGCTGTCGGCGAGCTTCGCGTTCCAGGTGAACGCCGACTACGCCGCGACCCAGGCCTTGGTGGATAAGATGCAGACCCGCCTGGCGGCCGAGGCCGGTTTCCACTACGTCACCCTGCTGCTGCGCGACCGCCCGTACGACGTGGACACGTGGTACAACAATGAAGAGAAGATGCGCCGCGTGCTGGTGTGGTCCGCCGCCGGTGGGTTGTCCACCTTCGGGGCGGTGGAGGAGTCCGACTCGGAAACGGAGGAGAAAAGCTACGAGCCGGCCTACCGCTTCAGCATCGTGGCCGATGATCCCAGCGACGATGAGGTCAAGGTCCGGTGGGGGATCACGGACGAGTCGGCCAAGCTGAATATCAACACGGCCACAGCGGACCAGTTGACCCGCCTGATGGTGCAGGTAGTCCCTCCGGAAACTCCGGTGAGGCCGCTGGTGGACTCGCTTCTGGATTGGCGTGACCGCGATGACCGGGTGAACTCGAACGGCGCGGAAAGCGACTACTACCGCACGCT
>JAUWNF010000615.1 GCA_030612785.1 Phycisphaerales bacterium | reverse complement strand
GCCCAGCCAGACGTTCTCCACGCGCTGACAAATCTCCGCCGCGCGGCGCGGCTCAACCTGGCAATCATTCGCCTTCGCCAAAGCTGCCAGCGTAGCCGCGGCCACAGCGGCCGCTGGTCCGATGTCCTGCGCTTCGCTCATCATGGAGCCGGCGGCGATCCGCAGGCCTTTCTTCAAACGCGGCAAAAGCTCAGCACGGAGCATCTCCACCACCGTGCCCAGCACGCAGCGCGACGTATGACAATCACCCGCCACGGCGAGCAACTCGCCGCTTAAGGTAGGCTCGACAGGCTCCTCCAGGAGCCGGTTGATGCGCTCCAACTCCCCCACGACGGCTGACGATGCGGCTCCCGGTCGCGCGACGTGAACAGAGAGGCCCGGGCCATCCCAATGCTGGGCGGCGACGCAAGCGTGTTCCGTGGTGGTCATGTTCAAGACCAGCGCGCCGGAGTACTCCGCGCTGCCTCCCATGACCTCGAGGCGCCCGGGAGCGCGCGCGACGAAGCGCGGCGCGGCGGCGGGCAACGTTTCCAAGACAGCAGCCACCAGTTTCGAGGCGGCCCAGTCCGGCGGATGCGCGGGCGCCGGCGGTGCCGAAGACTTGGCACTCATGACGCCCATCACGGCGGTGTCTCTATCAGCCGTCATATCTGGTATTGCCTAAAGGTCGAGGCTTAGCAAACCTCGTTCAAAACCGATTCGTCGACGAACACGGGCACGGACGTTCCGGCGCCCAGCGCGAGGGCGTCGGACGGCCTGGAGTCGATCTCACGCAACTCTCCGTTGAGCCTGATGACCAGCCTCGCGTAGAAGGTCTGCTCTTTAAGCTCGTTGATGACGATGCGTTCCAGTTTCCCGCCCAGTCCCTCTATCAGACCCAGCAACAAGTCGTGCGTCAAAGGGCGCTCCAAGCCCTGTCCCTTTGAGCGCCGATCAATAGCGTACGCTTCGTTGATCCCAATAAGGATCGGAAAGGCACGATCCCCGTCGACCTCGCGAAGCACGATCATCGACGCCTTCTCATTCTCGGAATCGACGATGACTATGCGAGCAAGCTGCATTCGGACAAGCATGCTTGTCGATCCAGAACGTGTGCGCTTACCCTATGGACGATGGGGCCGATGTCAAGGGTTCACAGTCTGACCACGCATGACGGCGCGATCGCCAGTCTTTATTCTAGCACGCGGAGCCCGACGCCGAAAGCCGGTACCGCAGGTACCGCAAGACGCGACTTCGCGCTGTACTGTTGGGGGGATCCGCATGATGGGCTGGACCCGACCTGGGAACTACCGGTCGGGGTGAAAACTGTTGCGCAGGCCGGCATCCGACCTCCGCGGGTGGTGTCGCGTATGACCGGTGCTGAGCGTGTGAGGTGTTTGCCCTATTTCCTCGCGGTCGAATGTCCGCGGTCTACAGCCGCCAAGGGCTCGATGCCCTACTCGGTTGTTCGTTTGTGAGGCGCTAGCTGACGCGACAACTCCCGCCACTGATCGGCGTCGAGAGATATGCTCTTCTCCGCCAGCGGGAATGCGCCTTGCGCAACATCAGCGGCGTACGCCTGGAACGCTTCAATGAGCTGATCGTGCAGATTGGCGTAGGGCTTTATGGAACGTGGTGGATGGCCCGCGGAATAGCCCAACATGTCGTGCAGCACCACGACCTGGCCGTCACAACGCGGGCCGGAGACGCAACCGATGACCGGAAGGGCGGTCGATTCGGCGATCACGCCGGCCACCTCGGTCGGCACTGCCTCAAGAAGTAGTGCAACGGCCCCCGCATCCTCCATCATCTTGGCGTCTTCGATGATGCGCTTCGCCTCGGAGGCCTTCTTGCCCTGGGCCAGGTAGCCACCGATCTGATTGACCGCCTGGGGGCGCAGGCCCAGGTGGGCCATCACCGGAATGCTTGCGGCGGACATCGCCTCCACCGTGGGGAGGTGTCGGCGATCAACCTCGGCCTTCACGCAGTCGCATCCGCCCTCGACCATGAACTTGCCCGCGGAGCGTATGGCCTCTTCGATGCTGACCTGGTAGCTCAAGAAAGGCATGTCTCCCACCAGATACGCCGTGGGAGCGCCCCGCCGGACGCCGGCCGTCACCGTAACAAGATGATCCAGCGTGACAGGCAACGTGGATCCGTAGCCCAGGCACACTTCTCCGTAGGTATCGCCGACGAGAATCGAGTCGATGCCGGCTGCTTCGATCAGCCTGGCGGTCGAGTAATCATAGCACGTGAGCATCGAGAATCTTTCGCCTTCTCGCTTGCGTGCCAAGAGCGTACGAATGGTGATCTTGCCTCGCGTGGCCATGCAAAAAGGATATTCCAGCTTCTCCCTCAACGCAAGATGGGCACCGGGAAACGTCGAAACGGCGAAACGGCGAAACGTCCAAATGTCAAAAAGTCGAAACGGCCAGGAGGGGGATGGAGATGTTGCGGCCACGGGGTATTGGGGGTAATGCGGGAAGCCGACGAGTCGCGGGCTTTGGCCTGCGCGGCGTCCTGAGTTCAGACGTGTTGCACGATTGCGCACGGT
>JAUWNF010000116.1 GCA_030612785.1 Phycisphaerales bacterium | reverse complement strand
TGGCATGCCTAAGCCGGCCAAAGGCCGGCGCAGGCATGTATCAATCGTGCCCGTGGATTGAGATTGCGGTACTTCGCCCGCCAAGCGGATGGGCCGGTGGTGACGGATGTGGAGAGTATTCCGCCGATCGACAGGTGAACGGCTGATACATGCCTGCGCTGCGCTTCACTTCGTTTCGCTCCGCTTAGGCATGCCACCCTCAGGATCAAGCCAAGCCGGTACGTCGGAAGCGCGTCGTTGAGGCACCTTAGCTCGTTGGAGTGTCACGAATGGACACCATTTCCGAGTGTCGTTTGACCGATTTCTCCCGCCGCCGGTGGTGCGTGTATCCGTTGTACGGGCTGATCCTGTTCGCGTTATGGCGCGTGCTCGACCGCGTGTGGTTCATGCCCATGGCCCGGCCGGCCTGGCAGGAAGACCTGATCGTAATCCTTGGGCACGCGCTCATTCCGGGGCTATATGCCCTGGTGCTGAGGTGGCCGTTGCGCAGCGCGAGTCTGACCCGCGTTTGGAGCCATCTGCGGGAGAAGTATCCCAACGAGTGTCCGTGGTGTCGCTACGACGTTCGCGGCTGCACCACGCCTCTGTGCCCCGAGTGCGGCCGACCCAGCGATCCGGAACCGGACGCCCCCACCCCGCCATAGAACCGAGATTCCAGGTCTGCTTTCGGTCCGCGTCCTCCGGAGCTTCGGCGCCGAAGCTGCCCCGTCGGGGGATAGTTTACGCTGCTGGGGCCAGGAAAGACGGGTTGTCACCAGCGAGTCCAAAGCATATCCTATAGATAAAGCATACGTGTGCAGCGTAGCTGTCCGTTGCGGGGCTGGTCCCCGCGTGGTTGGCGGCGTGCTTTCGGCCCGCGATTGCTCTGGCGCTGTTCGACCGTCCGAAGCGGTATGGTGTAGCACATGACCTCGCGTTCCAGGATTACGTTACAGACGCTCGTCGCGCGCAAGCGCGAACGCCGGAAGATCCCCGTGGTGACCTGCTACGACTACGCGACGGCGTGTCTTCTCGAACAGTCTGAGATGGATGCCGTGCTGGTCGGCGACACCTACGGCGAAGTGTGCCTGGGCCACTCGACCACTTTGCCGGTGACCGTGGATCATCTGGTAACGATCACCACGGCGGTTCGGCACGGCGCACCGAGTAAGTTTCTGATCGGAGACATGCCCTACCTGAGCTACCAGGTATGTTCCGAGGAAGCGATCCACAACGCGGGGGAGTTCATGGCCCGGGCGGGCTGCGATTGCGTTAAGGTGGAGGTGGACCGTCGGTTGGCGGACACGGTGGCGGCGATGTCCCGCGCCACGATACCGGTAATGGCCCACTTGGGGCTCAAGCCCCAGTCCGTTCACCAACACGGCGGTTACAAGTGTCAGGGCAAGACGGCCCAGGATGCCCTGACGATTATCGAGGATGCGAAGATTCTGGAGGAAGCCGGCGCGGTCGCCTTGCTGCTGGAGGCCGTCCCCCATGAGGTCGCCCGCATCATCACCGAGCGCACGGCCTTGCCTGTCATTGGATGTGCGGCCGGTCCACATTGTGATGGTGCCGTCGTCGTATTGCACGATATGTTGGGTTACAGCGCGGGGCATCCGCCGCGTTCGATCAAGCGGTACGCCGAGTTGCACCGCGTTCTACTGGACGCGTTCCAAGCATACGCCGACGATGTCGTCGCGGAGCGGTTTCCGGAGGAGGCCCACAGCGCGACCATGCCCAAACACGAGTACGAGCGTCTGGCTACGCTGCTTGCGAAACGAGGCTGATCCCCGGTGCGTCGATCTGGAATTCGTTCGGAGCCTTTTTGCTACCAGACGGGGGCGCCCGCGTTTTCCCGGTCGTCCAGCGCGATTCTTGACACGCGCAGCCGCAATCGATAGGGTAAGCGCTGAGACCTGACGGGAAGACCTGCCATGCTGGTGCGAATGGAGCTGGCGAAAATCATCATCGTTGAAACCGGTGATTCGCAGGTCATCGTTCTTCGCGAGCGCGACGGGGATCGCCAGTTTCCCATTCTCATTGGTATTACCGAAGCCCTGGCGATCGATCGGGGGGTTAAGAGCCTGCAGACCTTGCGGCCAATGACGCACGATCTGATCACCTCTATCATCAGACAGTTCGACGCCGAGTTGGAGCAGATTGTGATTCACGACTTGCGTGACCATACTTTTTTTGCCAAGCTTATTCTGCGCCGCAACGGCGACCTGATCGAGGTGGATTCCCGGCCCTCCGATGCCATCGCCCTGGGTGTGGTTGCGAACACGCCGATTATGGTGGAGGACAGCATTTTGCGGGAAGTCTGCCCCGGCGAGGATTCCTGAAGCCGGCGGGGACCACAGCCAACTGATACCCTATGAGCGTGGACACGACAATCGGCAGCGAACTGAGTGGCATCGATGCGTTTGCCTATCGGCTTCGCAGCGAGTTGAGCACCGAGTTCTCGCCGAGCGGAGCTAAGTGGATCGCCCGCGCCGCAACCGCCCTGGACTGCATGGGGGGTTTCGCGGAATACTGCGGGGCGCTGACCCTGAGTATGCCGACCGCGGATTCGGTTTACACGGCGGTGCAGGTGCGCGACGACCAAAACGTACAGGTGAGTTTGCTGCCGGGCGACCGCAACGGGCACCCCACCGCCGACGCTTTTCCGCTGTCACTATGGTATGCGGACGGTAAACTCCTCGACGCCGTCGCTTTTGCCCGCCGGGTCGAAAGCCTGGACGCTGCTTGGGCCAAGCCCGTGGTCGGAGTTCTGCACACGTTGTTGTCCGAGGCGCACATTCCCCATTTAAGAGGTGGGTTGACCATCGCGGTGGCCAGCCCGTTGCCTTGGGAGACCGATCCGGCGATATGCGCCGCGGTGATCGCCGCGACGATGGCGGCGGTCGGCAAGTGTCTGGACTTTAGCATGGGGCCGGTGGACATGGCCCTACTGTGTCAGCAGAGCCAGAACCACTTTCCGGGTCTGCCTTGCGGCCCGTCGGCGGCGGCGTGCGCCCTGTTGGGCGAGTCTGATACCCTGTTGCAACTACTCTGCCAGCCACTCGAAGTGGTCGGCCGGTTGGTCATGCCCGAGGGGACGGTCTTGGTCGCGATCAATTGCGGCGCCCGGCATCGGGCGGCGGAGCGCAAATTTCACGAGGCCCGCGTGGCCGCCTTCATGGGTCGGCGGATCATCGAGCGTCTGCTGGCCGCCCAGGGGCGCCACAGCGACTGGGGCGGGTATCTGGCCCGTGTGAGCGTGAGCGACTACGTGGACACCTTCCGCGACCGCCTGCCCACGAAGATGAAGGGCAAGGACTTCCTGGAACGCTTCGGTCAGACCGGTGACTCGCTCACCTCGGTCGACGAGGAGAAGGTCTACAAGATTCGCTCCCGCACGGAACACCACATTTACGAGAACGCGCGCGTACGCCAGTTCGCCGAGCGCCTCGCCCGGACCCGACGAACCGGCGAGCAGGGCCCGTTGCTTGAAGCGGGCGAATTGATGTTCGCCTCCCACTGGAGCTACGGGCAGCGTTGCGGCCTGGGCAGTATCGAGACCGACAAGCTGGTAAACTGCTTGCGGACGCGCGGTCCGCGCCAGGGCATCTTCGGCGCCAAGATTAGCGGCGTGGGGGCGGGTGGTACCGTAGTGGTCTTAATGAGTGCCACTGACGCGGCACACCGTGCCGTACACGAGTCCCTTACCGAGTACACTCAGACCACCGGTTGCGACACGCGCCTTCAGATCGGCTCTTCGGACGGCGTCACTTCCTACGGCGTGCGCCAGGTGGTTTGACCACTGCTTATTCCCGTCGGATTTCCCTCGCCTTCTATACGGCGATCCTCCCGGCGTTGGTCGGCCTGCTCTACTTCGTCTGGAAGCGCTCGCCGGTGAAATCGATTTGAAAGGCGGTGAAGTCCGCCAGGTCCACGTCGCCGTCAGGGGTGCCGTCGGGTTCGGCATCGAAGGCGGCACGGCACCATTCGTCGGGCATCGTGAAACCCGACTGCTGCCAGGGACCGCTCATGCAGTTCAGAAACTCGGCGTAATCGTGCAAATCGACGTCGCCGTCGTGGTCGTGATCGCACCACATGCGGATGCCCCAGTTCGCCGCGCACACCTCGACGTCATTGCACAACGCCAGCTCGAGGGCGTCCACATCATCAGTCAGCTCCAGTCCCAGATCCTCCGCCGAGGCGAGCAGTTCCACCAACGAACCGGGGATGACCCGGAACACGTCGGCCGGACTCTCGCCGGGCAACTCGGTGCCCAAAGAAGGGGAGCCGGGCGCCAACGAGAAGAACACCACGTCCCCCAGGTCGAAGACCGCGTTGGTGTTGAAGTCGAAGACGATCAAAGCGTCGATGTCGTCATTCCCATCCAAGCCCAACGCGCTCGCCGGTGCGTAGAGACTCTGGCCACCGATCGAACTCGGATCATGATCGATGAAAATGTCCGCCGGACTCTCACCGGGCAAAAAGCCCAAGGAGGGGGAACCCAGCCCCACCGTATAGTACAATGGCGGGACATCACCGTTTTGACGTCTCTTGGAACCTGGAGTGGTTGAACCATTGGTGGAAATGTAGGCCGTCGCGTCAACGTTGTCCTCGTTGGGGGCACGGGAGCTTGCGTTGTAGCCCCGAGCACTGGTGGGCGGGAGGGCTCGAAAGTCCCTGCCGCCTTCGTCGAAGTTGTTTACCACCAGGTTGTTGTTAACGCCGTTGCTGTTAAAGCGCCCCGGTGGGTTCAACACCTTTCCCGCGTCCGCAAAAAAAAGCGTGGTGGACATGAACAGGTCCCCGGCGGCCTGACCACGTCCTGCCTGGTCTTTGGCATTATAGGGCACGCCGACATCCACCAGCGCAGGTGCCGGGTCGACAAGACCCACACTGTTACGATCGATGGAGAATAAGAGGACAAACTGGTCTCCTGGAGGAAACTCCACGTGAGACACGGACAGACCGTTAAGATCGTCCCCCGGCCGGCCCAGCCCCAGGCACGCGCCGTCGACCACCGCCGTAGGGAACTCGTCCGCCTCGAGTACCGCGTCCGCGCCCACCATACCGTTGCTGGTGGCCGGGGACCCCAAGTCAAAGGAATACGCCGGAATCGGCACCGGCTCCAGCGGCGGGGAAGCCAAGCCCGCATCGAGCCCGGACAGGGCCAACGGAACACATAACCAGATCAGTCGCCCGCGTTGAACCAACGATTCATTTCGATGAGTAAATTGCATGTGCTTCGCTCCCACTTCGGTCCTCATTATAGCACCTGCGGCCGTGGTTTTCACGACTAATCTGCCCCGGTACCCTCCGACGGCTCAGTGCCCGGCAAGTGGACCCACGGCGGCCAGAGCGGATCCACTTTCAGCTTGGTGCGCAAAATCTTGGCGCGGTAGGTGTGCCCCTTTTCCCCATCGAAGGACCGATAGGCCTCCTCCAAGTCACAGAGAACGCCCGCGCGATCCCCGGAGGCCAGCTTGAGCGCCGCGGCGTGGAAATAGGCCTCGCCAAGGAGCTTAGGGCGGTCGGCGGATCGTGCTGCCTCAGCCACCTCAAGCAACGCCTCAAACGAGGTCACTCCCGCCGCATAGGCGTATAGCGCCGCCATCCAGTCTGCCGACTGCGGCGGAACCAGCCTGGCAGACGGGTCCACCGTATCAGCACGCTCGGCCAGCAACCGGTCAGCCTCTTCCGCGTGCCCCAGGAGACGGAGGCAGGTAGCTGACCAGAGCACGCTTGAGGCGCTGTCATCGGGTGATTCCTCCGCCGGTGCGGCGATGGCACGGGCCAGCGCCAGGGCCTCCGCCATGCGACCGGCTTCGGCGTGCACCAGCATGGGATAGACAAAGCTGTAGAACAAGCGCTCGGGGGCGGGCTTCTCCTGAATCAACTCCTGGACGGCCTCCAGGTCTTCCAGGGCCTCATCAAGTTGATCGGTCCAGTAGAACAGACGCCAGCGGTAGTGTAGGCCTTCCCATTCGTGCAGGGTTACATCGGCCACCTCGATGGCGGCGGTACGCGCCGCGATCGCCGCCTCGAAATCCCCCATGCTCTCGAGGCATTCCGCCTCCGCGGTTAGCGGCGCGTCATCTCCCGGTTTGGCCAGTTCCTGACCCTCAATCGCCCAGTGAAGAGCTTGTGCGTAGTGGTGCTCGGCGCGGTCCGGGCGCGTGCCGTCGCTGCCGGCGTAGATTTCCGCCGCCAGACGATGGGCGATGGACAAGAGATAGTACGGTTTGGCGTCGTAGACCTGGTGGTCGATCAAGTCCAGCAGGGCGTTCTCCGCTTCGTCGAACGCCTCAATGCTCCGCGTGCGATACATTAACTGGTTGCGCGCCCGCGCGAGATGCATTGTCGCCTGTGGGTAGAACGCGTTTTCTCGGGCACGGACTTGCCGGGCGCGATTGTACGATTGGATCGCGCGCTCGGGATCGGCGAATTGACTTGCCAACCCTCGGAAGAACCACTCCGCGGCGGTCTGGGCTCCGCCGAGGTATTCAGCACGCTCGAAGCACGCGCGTGATTCGTTGTACTGGTCGTTACGCCAGTACGCCCAGGCCAGCAAGTAGCGCAGCTCGACGGCGTCCGGTTGAACTTCGCAAAGCGCCTCCAGGCGTCGGACCGGTTCAGCCGTGTCGGCCGCAAGCATGGACGACAGGGTCCGAATCAATTCGATGCGCTGGGCGTTACCGCCGAGCTGTTCGGCCCGGTCCACGTCGTCCGCGACGAGTTCCGGCTTGCGATAGTCGTGGTACACCAGTTGTATATAGGCTTGGTCGAGCAGGCGCGCGGCCTCTCTTCGCTGCGCGGAAATCATGCTGGCGGCCAACGCGGTGCTGGTCACCACCACCAAGAGCCCCGCCACGATCGCCAGCGCGGCGGCCTGGTGCCGCCGGGCCCACTTGAGGGCCTTCTCGATCCGACCGGTCCGCCGGGTGAGGATTGGGCGATCCTCCGCGAAGCGGCGCAAGTCCTCGGCCAGCGCTCCCGACGACGGGTAGCGCCGGACCGGTTCCTTCTCGATCGCCCGCAGACAAATAGTCTCCAGGTCCAGGGGAATTCGCGGATCGACGCGGCGCAGCGGCGGCGGCTCGGACGAACAGATGCGATGGATAATCTGCTCGCGCGTCCCGCCCTCGAAAGGCCGGCGCAGGGTTAGCAGTTCATAAAGGGTCACTCCCAGTGAGTAGACATCGGTGCGATGGTCGATCTCCGTTTGATCGGCGCGCACCTGTTCGGGCGACATGTAAGCCGGCGTGCCCATCACCTCACCACTGAGCGTCAGGTGTGGCTCATCCATCAGGTGGGCCAATCCGAAGTCGGTGATGTGCAGGTGGTGGTCCTGGCCGAGCAGGAGGTTGTGCGGCTTGATGTCGCGGTGGATGATACCGTTGCGGTGCACGTGCTCCAGGCCGTCGGCGACCTCGGCGAGGAGGCGCGCCATACGCCGATAATCCCTACGAGTCCGCTGAATCGAGGTGACCTCGAGGCGAGGGGTGTCCTCGCCGGCGACTCCACTCCCGCTGCCGCCGCCTGGGGTCTGGAACCCTTCGGGGGGCGTCACCGGCCTGGGGGTCAGGGAGACGATGCTCGAGTCGCAGCGCATGGCGCTGTCCAGGCTCTCGCCTTCGATCAGTTCCATCGCGTAGTAGAACTTCCCGCCGTACTCGCCCTGGGCGTAGATGGGCACGATGTTGGTATGGTGGAGCCGGGCGGCAGCCTGGCTTTCACGACGAAACCTGGCCACCGCAGCCCGGTTTCGCCGCGTCGAAGGGGGCAGAACCTTCAGCGCCACCTCCCGGTCGAGGGATATCTGGCGGGCACGATAAACGATTCCCATGCCGCCGCGGCCCAATTCGCCCAGCAACTCAAAATCCCCCAGGCGCCGCTCGTATGGTTCGGCTTCCTTGTCGCCCTCAGGCGCTAACGAACGTTTGCCCGAGAATGAGAGCCACCGGTCGTCGTCCGGGCTCAAGGCGCCGTAGACGCCCGACCCGAACGCCTCCCGCAGGTCGGCGCTCAAGCTCGCCAGCCCCGCATCCGACGCGCAGGGGTCCGCGCCCGCGGCCAAGTCCTGACCGCACGAAGGACACGATCCCGCGTTCGGCGGATCGATCACGCTCACGCGTGTGGCGCAGCTTGGGCAAACCACTTCCACCGTTCAGAACACCTCCGATAACGACACCAGCCAACACCCTTCCACACCGTCACCACTGATCAGATAGACACGGAACCCTGACATTCTGACGCAAGAAAGCTATTGGCTTTCAGCTATCAGCTAAAGACGGTCAGCGCTTGTCTGGCTGATAGCTGACCGCTAATAGCTAACTGCTTCTTCCTCACACGTCCTCGTCGGGATCGAGCGTGTCCAGCTTGTCCCTCACCCGTTTGAGGATTCTCGACTTGGCCTGATATACGCTGGCCGTGCTGATGCCCAACTGGTCGGCCGTTTCGTTGACCGACCGGCCGACCAGGACGTGGACACGGAACGTCTCCAGGGTGGTGGGCTCGACATCGGAAGCGATGGCCCGCAGTGCCCAGCGCAAGCGGTGCAACTGCCATTCGCGTTCCCAACGCTCGTCCTGCGTCGCCTCCTCGGCGGCGGCCAGGTAATCGAAGTCTTGTGGGTCGCGCACCTCGCCCTGGCGACTCTGCTTCATGGACTTGCGGGTCAGCACGTGCCTGACCGCCGAGCGCAAATAGTTGCGGAACCGCCCCTTGCCAATGTCGTACTCGAACCCCTCCATGGCCTTGAAGAGGTACATCTCGACTTCCTGCACGGCATCTTCGGCGTCGACCACCGACGCACCACAGGTACGGGCGTAGCGGTACAGCAACTCGCCGTA
>JAUWNF010000002.1 GCA_030612785.1 Phycisphaerales bacterium | reverse complement strand
GCAGACAGGCCTGTGCAAGGTCCAAGGTCCAAGGTCCAAGGTCCCTCTTGCCTCTTGCCTCTTTCCTCTTGCCTTCTTAGGGGGCCTCGTGCGGCTTGCCTCTTGCGTGTGTTGTCAGCGAGCTTGACAGCGGGGTGATCGATCCGGCCTACCTCGGGCCGATCGAGACGGGTGTCCGCGACGCGGCGACCAGTGGGCCGTTGTGGGGGTATCCGATGATCGATTGGCGGGCGGTTCTGGTGGCCGCGGAGCAGCGTGCGTCGGACAGTTCGGACCTGGCGTTCGAGAACGCGGCCCGGCAAGCGTTCGATTCGGCTGCGGAGCAGGCCGCCCCGGTGCTGCTGGAGCCGATCATGCAGGTGGAGATCGTGACTCCCGAGGAGTACTTCGGAGGCGTTAACGGCGACCTGCGTGCCCGGCGTGCGGTGATTACGGGTTCGACGGTGCGTGGAGCGTACCGGGTGATCACCGCGGAGGTAGCTCTGTCCGCGATGTTCGGGTACGTGACGGATTTGCGGAGCGTATCTCAGGGGCGTGCGAGCGTATCGAGGGAGCCGTGCCGGTATGGCGAAGTGCCCCCCGAGCGGGTGAAGGAGATGCTGGGCTGAGGAAGGGGAGGTGAGCGATTACAGTGTGAGTGAAGGTGGGTTTTTTCATTTTTTGCCGCAAGGACTATTGATATCTGTGCCAAAAGCACTATTTTCACTGGGCTTAGGGTTTTGTGGGGGTCCGCGAGGGCCTGAAACTCGGGAAGTTCAGTGGTGGTGGAACGGTGAGCAAAGGGACGCGAATCAGAATTCGGATGGAGGCGTACGACCATCGCGCCCTGGACTCATCGGCCAAAGAGATCGTCGAGCACGCCAAGAGGACGAGCGCGACGGTGCTCGGGCCTATTCCCCTACCGACGCGCATTGAGCGGTTTACCGTGCTGCGCGGTCCCCACATCGACAAGAAGTCGCGCGAACAGTTCGAGATGCGGACGCACAAGCGGATCATCGACATCTTCGATCCGACGGCGCGAACGGTCGAGGCGCTCAACAGGTTGGTCGTTCCTGCAGGCGTGTTCATTAAGATCAAGACTTAGGGAACGACCAGCGCGTCGTGTCCGCGGCTCCGCGTGCGGAAGCCGTTCCAAGTATCCTTAGGTCATAACAAGAGTGGCTGCGTGAGCCTGATCGCGCAGCAGGCTTTCTGGGGACCATGATCTCGCCGCTGGTGCGAGACCAATGTTGGGCGGTAGTGCCATGAATCCGGCCATAGTCGGACGAAAAATCGGAATGACCCGCGTGTGCGACGCGGATGGTAACGTGACGCCGGTGACGGTGGTGCAGGCGGGACCCTGCACGGTTATGCAGGTTCGTACGCCCGAGCGCGATGGCTACCACGGGGTTCAGCTTGGATTCGAGGACGCCAAGCCGCATCGCTCCACTAAAGCGCTGATCGGACACGCGGCCGCGGCGGGGACGGGACCCAAACGTGTGCATCGCGAGATTCGGCTGGGCGAGTCGCCGGATCTGAAAGTGGGCGAGGTGGTCACCGTCGCCCAGTTCGAGGAAGGCCCGGTGTCCTACGTTGATGTCACCGGCATCTCCAAAGGCTGCGGGTTCGCCGGCGTGATGAAACGCCACGGATTCGGGGGCAAAGGGGCCAGTCATGGGACGGAGCGTAAGCACCGCTCCCCGGGGAGTATCGGCGGTGCCGCGTCGTTGGGGGAAGGTCGCGGGGTGAAGAAAGGCAAGCGAATGCCCGGACACATGGGCAACGTTCGGGTCACTACCCGTAACCAGCGTCTGGTCACCGTGGATAGAGAGAACAACCTGCTGTTGATCAAGGGTAGTGTTCCGGGTAGCAACGGGGGATTGTTGTTCGTCCGCCAGGCGAAGTGCAAAGGATAGACGGCGATGTTGCAGGTGCCGGTATTCAGCATGGACGGGGAGCGCACGGGTGAGTTGGAGATCGACCCGGCGGTGCTGGGCGACCGGGTGCGTCCCAAGTTGCTCAAGCAGGCTGTGGTGCAGTACCTGTCGAATCGCCGCCGTCCCGCGGCGGCGACGCGAAACCGCAGCCGGGTCGTGGGCTCCACGCGCAAGTTGTACCGTCAGAAGGGCACGGGCAACGCACGTGCGGGCGCCATTCGCACCTGCATCCGCCGCGGAGGTGGGGTCGCATTTGCCAAGGGGAAGCAGAACTTCCGTCGCGAGCTGCCTAAGAAGATGCGGCGGCTGGCCCGCAATAATGCCATCCTCGCCAAGATCACTTCCGGCAACGTCCTAATCGTCGACAACCTCCGCTTTGAGACTCCCAAGACCAAACTGTTCGCGGCTATGTTAGGTGCCCTGGGTGTGGATCGGGGATGCCTGGTGGCGCTCGCGGGTGACGAAGAGAACGCCTGGAAGTCGGGGCGCAACCTTCCCGCGACGGACATCCGCCGGGTGTCCGACCTTCACGGGTACGAGATCCTGCGGCGCAAGAAGTTGATATTCTCCCTGCCGGCGTTTGAAGTGCTGCGGGGCGATCCTTTGACGTTGCGGACGAGTGGTGAAGGAACCACCAGCGAGTAGCTTTTGCCATGGACATTTACCATATTATCAAGCGCCCGCTAGTGACGGAAAAGGGTACCTACCAGACGACGCAGTCGTTCCCGGCGAGTAGGACACGTGGGGCGCGTGGCGGTTCGTTTGCCTTTGAGGTACACGCCGATGCCCGCAAGCCCGTGATCAAGCAAGCCGTGGAGTTGCTCTACAACGTCAAGGTTGAATCGGTGCGCACGGCGAACCGCAAGGGCAAGCGCCGCCGGGTTCGATACAAGACTGGCAAGACGCGGGATTGGAAGAAGGCGGTGGTCGTACTCAAGGCCGACTACCACATTGACCTGTTCTAGGGCCGCCGGGCGGCGGTTTTGTGAAGTAGCAGTCAACGATGGGTGTCAAACAATATAAACCTACCACTGCGGGGCGTCGCGTCGCGTCGGTGAATGACTACGCGGAGTTGACGGACAAACAGAGTCGTCCGGAGAAGTCGCTGACCGAGCGCCTGGTGCGGACCGGTGGGCGTAACCACCACGGAGTGATTACCAGCCGGCATCGCGGCGGTGGTGCCCGGCGGCTGTACCGCAAGATCGATTTCAAGCGGCGTAAGGATGACGTCGAGGCCACCGTCTCGCGGATCGAGTACGACCCTAACCGGAGTTGTCATATCGCCCTGCTGGAGTACGCGGACGGGGAAAAGCGTTACATACTGGCCCCGGCGGGCGTGGGTGCCGGCGATGTGGTGATGAGCGGGCAAGCCGTCGAACCCAAGGTGGGCAACTGCATGCCGCTGAAGTCCATTCCCACGGGGATGGATGTTCACAACATCGAGATGAACCCCGGTCAGGGAGGCAAGTTGGCGCGCAGCGCGGGCGCCGGGGCACGTTTGCTGGCCCGCGAGGGCGGGTGGGCCACCCTGGTCATGCCCTCGGGTGAGATGCGGCAGGTGCGTTCGGAGTGT
Source organism: Phycisphaerales bacterium (assembly GCA_030612785.1). Lineage (GTDB taxonomy): Bacteria > Planctomycetota > Phycisphaerae > UBA1845 > UBA1845 > JAAEQG01. Next base: position 20,417 of record JAUWNF010000002.1, on the reverse strand, counting down.
CGGGCCACGATCGGACAACTCGGTAATACGGACCACCAGAATCTGCGCTGGGGCAAGGCGGGGCGCATGCGCCACCGGGGTCGCCGCCCGCACGTGGGCGGCAACGCGATGAACCCGCACGATCACCCCATGGGCGGCGGCGAGGGCCACCGCAAGGGCGGGCGCCATCCGTGCAGCCCGACGGGGGTGTTGGCCAAAGGCGGGCGAACACGTAAAGTCCGCAAGGGTTCCAACCGGCGCATTCTGAGGCGCCGCAAGAGTAAACGTTACGGGCAGCTGACTCTGTCCAGGAAATAGCAGGCTGCGGGTCGCCGTATGCGACTCGCCTGGCGAGTCGAACAGCGGCTGGAATGCCGGAACCGCAAGGATGAGGTAACGTAGGGTATGGCACGTTCTCAGAAGAAGGGCCCGTTCGTGGACGAGAAGCTCTTTGGCAAGGTGGCCAGCGCGAAGGAGAGCGGCAGCACCGTGCCGATTCGGACCTGGGCACGCCGCTGTACTATCGTCCCGGAGTTTGTGGGGCAGAAGTTTGAGATTTACAACGGGAAGGTGTTCCTCCCCTTGTATGTAACGGAAGACATGGTCGGGCACAAGCTCGGGGAGTTCAGCCCCACGCGGACGTTTCGTGGGCACAGTGGGGGGCGTCGGCGATAATTCGGGCCAGAGGGTAACCCCTGAGGCTTGAGTCAGGCGATCAGTGCGATGGCGAGTACGAGTGATATTGGTAAAGGCTGGGTGGCGACGCACCGCTACGCACGCATCAGTGCGCGGAAGGCGCGTCTGGTGATGGGCACGGTCCGGGACATGCCCTGCGACCGGGCCCTGGAGGCTTTGCAGTTCGACCATCATCGGGCGAGCGGCATGATCGCGGACGTGCTGAAGTCGGCGATGGCCAACGCCAACGAGCGGGAGGCGGACATGAGCCGCCTGTACGTGGAGGAAGCCCGGGTCGATGAAGGGCCATATTACCGCCGCTGGCGTCCCAAGGACCGTGGTCGGGCCCATCCGATCGCCAAGCGGACGAGCCATTTGATTATCCGGGTGGGGGAACGTTAGTCGTCAGGTGCCGAAGCGGGCGTCCTCTGGACGGTGCAGGACAAGAGTATTCGACGTGGTGGAGTGAACCGTGGGTCAGAAAACGCATCCACTTGGGTTTCGGATCGGGATCACTGAGGGGTGGCGGTCGCGCTGGTACGCGCCGAAATCGCTGTACGGCGAGTTTCTGGTTGAGGATCAAGGGATCCGACGTTATGTCGAGCGCCGCTTGAATCAACAGCCGCCGTACGCCGCCGTGTCCAAGATTGAGATCGAGCGCACGCGCAACGAGGTGAAGGTGATTCTACACACCGCGCGTCCGGGTCTGGTGATCGGGCCCAAGGGGTCCGAAGTGGACAAACTCAAGGAGGAGTTGGAGAGCCGCATCGAACGCAAGATCAGCCTGAACATCGTGGAGATTCGTTCGCCGGACCTCAACGCGCGGTTGGTGGCCGAGGCCCTCGCCGAGCAACTCAAAAAACGCGGGGGGTTCCGCCGGTTGATGAAGCAGCGGGCGGAAGGCTGCATGGCGGCCGGGGCCCGGGGCGTGAAAATCACGTGTGCGGGGCGTTTGGGCGGCGCGGAGATGGCCCGCCGCGAGACCAAGCTCATGGGTTCGATCCCCCTGCACACCCTGCAGGCCCACGTGGATTATGCCATGGCGCCGAGCTTTACGAAGTACGGCGTGATTGGCGTGAAGGTCTGGGTGTACCAGGGACGCTACGGTGAGGAAGTTGAAGGTGTGGCCCGTCCTCGTGGAGACCGGCCTCGCGGGAAGCGCGGGTAAGGCTTCGGAGGGATGCCAGGCAGTCGCGCGCCTGAAGTAGTGGAGATAGGCCGATGGCGTTGATGCCCAAGCGGGTCAAATACCGGAAATCACAGCGGGGCATGGTGCGCGGAGTCGCGAGCCGGGGCAACCGTGTGTCATACGGTGATTACGCTCTGCAGGTTTTGGATTGCGGGTGGATCACGGCCCGGCAGATTGAGGCGGGGCGCGTGGCGGCAACGCACTTTTTGCATCGCGAGGGACGGGTTTACGTGCGGATCTTTCCGCACAAACCGGTCTCGTCCAAACCGCTGGAGACGCGGATGGGGAAGGGCAAAGGCGATCCGGAGTTTTGGGTGGCCTGCGTGCGCCCAGGGACGATTCTCTACGAGATCGGGGGCGTGGTGGAGGAGGTGGCGCGGGCCGCGTTTCGGCGGGTGTCGGCCAAGATGCCCTATCGCTGCCGGTTCGTAAGCCGCAAGGTGGGGGTGTAAACGCGGGATACCGGGAAGCACCGCGGTTGACGGTTTGGAACGGGTGGATGCCATGAAGATTGCGGAGTTGCGGGCGATGAAGACCGAGGAGTTGCACGGCGAGTTGGATCGTCTGCGCCGACACCTGTTCGATCTTCGGGCCCAGGCGGTTACAGAGAAGCTGGCGAACCCCCACCGGATGACGCAGGGCAAGCGCGACATTGCCCGGGTGTTCACGGTGCTGCACGAACGGGGTGAGACTGAGACTGAGATTGAGCAGAAGCAGTACCATCTGGAGGCGTTGGCCACTCACCGCCGTAGCGGGTAGGGCGCGATCCCGGGTGGACCGGGGGAGTCTGACAAGACGTTATGACCGAGAACAACGCTACCAAGAGACGGGTCCGCACGACGCGCATCGGCGTGGTGACCTCGGACAAGGGCGACAAGAGTATTCGGGTGACTTACCGCTACAGCGTGAAGCATCCCAAGTACGGCAAATACATTCGCCGGGCGACGACGTTGCACGCGCACGACGAAAACAATGTCGCCAAGGACGGTGACCGGGTTGAGGTCATGTCGTGCCGCCCGATTTCCAAGACCAAGCACTGGCGCCTGGTTCGCGTTTTCGGAGACTGAATCTCTTGGAGATGGCCCCGCTTGGCGGGGCGCTTCAATCGGAACGGGTCGTTACCATGATTCAGATGCAAACACTGGTGGACGTCGCCGACAACACCGGCGCCAAACGGGCGCAGGTGATTACGGTGCTCAAGGGCAGTGCAGCCCGCCGGGGGAAGAAACGGCTCAAACACGCCCGCGTGGGCGACATCGTGGTGGTGACCGTGAAGAAGGCGTTGCCCAACAGCGACTTTACCGGCGGGGCGACGCGCAAGGATCGCGCCGGGCGGAGACTGGCCAAGGCGGTGGTGATCCGCAGCCGACGTCAGACGGGGCGCCGCGATGGGAGCTATGTGCGGTTCGACAGTAACGCGGTGGTTCTGTTGGATGCGAACAACGATCCCCGGGGCACGCGCATCTTCGGCGCGGTGGCCCGCGAGCTGCGCGAGAAGGGATATATGAAGATCATTTCGCTGGCGGAGGAAGTGGTCTAGGACCGGGCGGGCTCGTCGCCGGCGCGGCTCCGCGTATCGGGGGTTAAGGTGATGGCTTATCACGTTAAGCGGAACGACGTCGTGGAGGTAATTAGCGGCGACCATCAGGGCGCCCGTGGAAAGGTGCTGCGCATCGAGCGGGACAAGGGACGAGTGGTGGTGGAGGGTGTCAATATGGTCTACCGCCATGTTCGCCCGACGCGCCGCAACCCTCAGGGGGGACGCGTACAGAAGGAAGCCCCGATCCACATTTCCAACGTCTTACCGGTGGATTCGAAGACCGGGCACGGATCGCGGGTCCACTACGAAACGGAGTTGGACGACTCCGGGAAGATCAAGACCACGCGGCGGGTGACCGCCGGGGGCACGACGCTGGACGTGCTGAGCCGGTCCGGAGCGTCCGGGTAGGCTAAAAGTGAGATCATTGGGAGTTGGCAATCGTGGTCAGGCTTCTGGAGAAATACACCGGGGAGATTCGACCGACCCTGGGCGAGGAGTTCGGGCGGAGCAATCTGCTGTCGCTTCCCCGGTTGTCCAAGGTGGTGGTCTCGATGGGCGTGGGCAAGGCCCTGCAGGAGAAGAAACGCTTGGCGGCGGCGGCGGGCGACCTTGCGCGGATCACGGGGCAAAAACCAATGATCTGCAAGGCGCGGAAGAGCGTGTCGAGTTTCAAGCTCCGCCGGGGCTACGAAATCGGGTTGAAAGTAACCCTCCGCGGCAAGCGGATGTGGGAGTTCGTCGACCGGTTGGTAAACGTGGCGATCCCGCGTATTCGCGATTTCCGGGGGCTCAATCCGGGGAGTTTCGACGGGCACGGAAACTACTCGTTGGGGGTTACCGAGCAGTCGGTTTTCCCTGAAATCGACATAAGTAAGCTGGAGTATCCGCAGGGCATGGACATTACGTTTGTCACCACGGCACGCAACGATGCGGAGGCGCGTCGATTGCTGACCTTGCTGGGGATGCCGTTCCGACAGGTCGAAGGGCAGGTTTGATTCGACATGGCGACGAAAGCGTGGATTAATAAAGCGAGGCGCCCGGCGAAGTTTTCGAGCCGGATCGTTCGGCGTTGTCAGCTTTGCGGGCGATCGCGGGCCGTGTATCGCAAGTTCAAGATCTGCCGTATTTGTTTTCGGACGCTGGCCCACGAGGGCAAGATCCCAGGCGTTCGCAAGGCGAGTTGGTAGGGCTCGCGGTCTCGCTGGGCAAAGTGCAAGGGCGGCCGGCACCCGAAAGTCGCCGGACGCCGGAAAAGGCTGGCTGGGAAGATAGAAACATGTGGAGTGATCCCGTAGCTGATATGTTGACGCGGATTCGCAACGCGGTTCGCGTGCGCAAAACGCAAGTGGCGATTCCGTCATCGAAGTTGAAGGTCGGTGTCGCCGCGGTCCTGAAGTCCGAGGGGTACATCGAAGGTTATGATGTGGTCGAGGACAATAAACAGGGCATTCTGCGCGTTGATTTGAAGTATGGACCGCGCGGCGAAGACTTGATTCACGAGATCAAACGGGTCTCCAAGCCCGGATGTCGTAGATACTCGAAGGTGGACGAACTGCCCAGTGTGCTAGACGGTCTGGGCATCGCCATTATCTCGACTAGCGTGGGGGTCCTGAGTGACCGGGTCTGCCGGGCGAAACGGGTGGGCGGCGAGTTGATCTGCACCGTTTATTAGCGACCACCGGATTCGTCGCGGAGCGGTTGGTTTCCAGAGGTGCTTGAGAATGTCGCGGATAGGCAAAAAACCGGTTGCGGTACCCGACGGCGTCAAGGTCGAAATCGCGGGGAGTGAGTTCAAGGTTTCGGGTCCCAAAGGGGAACTGAGTTGGGAACTTCCGGAGCGGATCTCGGCCAGGTACGATGCGGATGCGAAGCTGATTCAGGTGGAGCGCGTAGGTGATGAGAAGCAGGCGCGTGCCCTGCACGGCACATCGCGTGCCTTGCTGGCCAACATGATTCACGGGGTGAATCAGGGGTATGAGCGCCGCCTGCTGGTCTACGGCACGGGGTACAGTTGCAACCTGAAGGGCGATTTCCTATGCCTGAACGTGGGGTTCGTGGGGCGTGGCTCCAAGAACAAGCCGCAGTTCGAGGTGCCGGTCCCCGACGGTTTGGAAGTTGTGGTTGAAACCCCAGCGGCGCGCGGCGATCTTGAACCGGCCAAGTTCCTGGTCCGTGGGTGCGACAAGCAGTTGGTAGGCCAGTTTGCCGCGGAGGTACGCCGCATCCGTCCACCGGAGCCCTACAAGGGCAAGGGGATCCGCTACGATGACGAGCGGGTACGCCGGAAGCAGGGTAAGGCCTTTGCGAGCGGCGCGGCCTAGTCGGTCTTACGGGTTTGAGGTACTGTGTCGACGTTGTTGAGTCGTGGGAAGGTCCTGTAGGGATGAAAGCAGAGAAGCTTAAGGCCGTTCGCCGACGACGACGCAAGATCCGGGTTCGTAAAGGGGTGTTCGGCGAGCCGGGGCACCCGCGTCTGACGGTGTCGCGAAGCTTGCGACAGATTTGCGCCCAGATCATCGATGATGAGCGCGGGGTGACGCTTTGCCAGGCGGGGAGCCTTAACAAGGATTTGCGCGGGAGCATCAAGTGCGGTGGAAACCGTGCGGCGGCGAAGGCGGTTGGGGTCGCGCTTGCGGAGCGTGCCAAGGCGCAGGGTATCGAAGCGGTGCACTTCGATCGCAACGGATACAGGTTTCACGGGCGGATAAAAGCGCTGGCCGATGCGGCGCGCGAAGGTGGGTTGAAATTCTAAGCACGTTTGAGGCGCGGTCCGGGGAGGTCACCCGGACGCTGGGTCGTCCTGGTTAAGGGCGGGTTGTGGCAGATGCGGCACAGGCTGGCGGGATAGCGTTATGACGCAGTTTGCGGGCAAAGGTCGAACCGGGCGGGATCGCCGCGAGACGGAAGAGCGGGATTTCGACGAAGTGGTGGTTAAGATTTACCGCTGCGCAACGGTGGTCAAGGGCGGGCGACGGTTTAGTTTCTCGGCGCTGATGGTGGTCGGGGATCGTAACGGTCGCGTAGGTGTGGGCTATGGAAAGGCTCCGGAGGTCCCCTCCGCGGTGGAGAAGGCCCGCAAGATCGCCGTTCGGGAAATGAAGGCGATCACCCGGCGGGGCACCACCATTCCGCACCGTGTGAACGTCAAGTACGGGGCCTCGCACGTCGTGCTGGTTCCCGCGAGCCCGGGTACCGGCGTAATCGCGGGGGCGAGCGTCCGTCCGGTGTTGGAGCTGGCGGGCATTCACGACGTGCTCACCAAGAGCTACGGGTCGAACAGCCCGAAGAATCTGGTTCGGGCAACGTACAAAGCACTAATGGGTCTGCTGGATCGTGAACAGGTCGCGCGACTTCGCGGCGTGGAAATTTCGGGGTAGTATTGATGGACATTGCGGAGATTACCAAAGCGGCGGGTCGAGACAAGAAGCGTCGTCGCGTGGGGCGTGGTCGCGGCAGCGGTAGAGGGAAAACCGCGGGACGCGGAAGCAACGGGTGTGGATCACGCGCCGGCTGGACCGCACGCGGCATGGCCGAGGGAGGCCAAATGCCGCTGTTCAGGCGCATTCCCAAGCGGGGCTTCAGCAACGCGCAGTTCCGTCGCGAGTACAGTATCGTCAACCTCGCCGATTTGGAGCAGAGATTCGAGGCGGGCGACCACGTGACGCGACAGTCTTTGCGGGAGGCGGGTTTGCTGCGTAACGCCCGGACCGACGTCAAGATCCTCGGCGACGGCGAGTTGACCAAGAAACTGATCGTCGAGGCGTTCAGATTCAGCAAGTCCGCGATGGAGAAGATCGCCAAAGCAGGCGGTGAAGCGAAAATTGTTTGAGGAGAGGGCCCGCGGGGGTAGCGCATAGATGTTTCGGACCTTTATCAACGTTTTCAAGATTCCCGATTTGCGCAGCAAGATTTTCTTTACGCTGGGATTGCTGGCGATCTACCGGATCGGCTTCTACGTCGCCATCCCGGGGGTTAATCAGGAAGCCATGTCGCGGAGCGCGAGCGGTGCGCTGGGCGGGTTGGCCGAGTACTTCGCGCTGTTCACCGGCGGCAATCTGCAGCAGAGCACGATCTTCGGTCTGGGGATCATGCCGTACATTTCCGCGTCGATCATCTTCCAACTCCTGGTGACGGTAGTCCCGGCCCTGGAGAAGCTGAAAAGAGAAGGCGAGTCCGGGCAGAAGAAGATCACCGAGTATACGCGCTATGCGACGGTCGGGCTGTGCCTGATTCAGGCCGTCATCTGGATGCGGTACCTCGGCTCCAGCGGCTTCATCTTCCCCGCCTTCAGGACTCCGCTTTACTTTATCATGGGTGTCACCGTGCTGACCACGGGCACGATCTTTCTCATGTGGTTGGGGGAGCAGATCGACGAGTACGGAATCGGCAACGGCATATCGCTGATCATCATGGCGGGCATCGTCGTCCGGATGCCGAACGCGGTGTTTTACGTGATCAACAACTTCGACTGGGACGTGGGAGCGGCCACGGCAGGCACCATGGGTCCCTCGAAGGTATTGTTTCTGATCGTAGCCTTCGTGGGCGTGGTGGCCGGCTCGATCCTAATTACCCAGGGGCAACGGCGGATTCCAATTCAGCAGGCCAAGCAGACCCGCGGGCGGCGGGTCTACGGTGGGCAGCGCCAGTATCTGCCTTTGCGGGTCAACCACGGGGGCGTGATGCCGATCATCTTCGCCAGTTCGCTGCTGATCTTCCCGACCATGATGTTCCAGTCGCTAAACGGCCTGTTCTATTGGCCGGTCTGGGTGTTTCTGGGCAACCACTTCAGTCCGGGGCAATACTTCTATAACGTGTTCTATATCGGTTTGGTGTACTTCTTCGCATATTTCTGGACGACGGTATCGTTCCAGCCCAAGGAAATGGCCAACAATCTTCGCGACTACGGCAGCTTCATTCCGGGACTCCGTCCGGGCAAGCGGACGGCGGATTATCTGGAGAAGGTGATGGGACGAATCACCTATGTGGGCGCCGCGTTCCTGGCGCTCATCGCCTTGATCCCGACGATTATCGCGGCGTGGTTGCATATTCCGTTTTCGGTGTCCGCGTTTTTGGGCGGTACGGGGCTGCTGATCGTGGTGAGCGTTACCCTGGACCTGGTGCAGCGGATCGAGGCGAACCTGATCATGCGTAATTACAAGGGGTTCCTGGGCAATGAAGGTCCGATCCGTGGCGGACGGTAGGCCCGCACCGTGCGGGCGGGAGCAGCGGTGATTGCATGGCGAGCATTAGCGGGCACAACACCGGGATTGTGCTGAAGAGTGCTCGTGAAATCGAATTGATGCGGCAGGCCGGGCGGCTGGTCTGGCGGATTCTGGAGCGGATGGGTGAACTGGTCAGACCCGGAGTGACCACCGGCGAACTGAACGAGGTCGCCGAGCAAATGATAGCCAACGCGGGGGCGAGCGCTCTTTTCAAAGGCGTTCGCACGCCGCACGCGAGAATGGCGTTTCCCGCGGCGCTGTGCACCAGCGTCAACGAGGAGGTAGTGCATGGGATACCCGGCAATCGCAAACTCGTCGAAGGTGACATCGTCAGCATCGATTGCGGGGTGAAGATCGAGGGGTACTGTGGCGATTCGGCGCGTACTTTCCCGGTTGGGCAGGTAGACGATCGCGTGAAACACTTGCTGGACGTCACCCAGCGCGCCCTCAAGCTCGCAGTTTCGGAGATTCGGGAAGGGCGCATGTGGAGTACGATCGCCAGGCAGATCCAGACGTTCGTGGAGGGTGAAGGGTTGTCGATCGTGCGAGAGTTTGTCGGCCACGGGATCGGGCGGGAGATGCACGAGGAGCCGAAGGTGGCCAATTATTACGACCGCTCGCAGAAGAAGTCGGATTTCGCGCTCGACGCGGGGCTGACCCTGGCTATCGAGCCCATGGTTAATCTAGGAGGTGCCGCGGTCGAGTACGCCCGGCCGGATCGTTGGGTGGTGGTAACCCGAGACCGGAGTTGTGCGGCGCATTTCGAGCACACCGTGGCGGTCACCAGTAATGGTGCGGAGATTCTGACCCAGGGCTAGAGCGGTGCCGTGCTCGGGGGTTGGCCCCGAATGGAGCTGAGCTGATGAAGGTGCGAGCGAGCGTCAAACGGATATGCGAGAACTGCAAGATTGTGAAGCGCAAGGGCATCGTGCGGGTGATCTGCCGCACGAACCCGCGTCATAAGCAGCGCCAAGGCTAAGGAGACTGCCAGTGCCCCGTATCGTAGGTGTGGACATTCCGAACGACAAGCAGGTGCGGATCTCACTCCGATACATTTATGGGGTTGGTCCGAATGTCGCGTCGCAGGTGCTCAAAGAGGCCAACATCGAGCCGAACACCAAGGCAAAGAACCTGACCGAGGATGAGCTTTCCCGGCTGGCCGAGTTGATCCAGCGGAACTATCAGGTGGAGGGTGAGCTGCGCCGCATGGTTCAGTCGAACATCACCCGGCTGCGCGACATCGGGTGCTATCGCGGTCTTCGTCACCGTCGCGGGCTTCCGGTGCGGGGGCAGCGCACGCGCACCAACGCGCGTACGCGCAAAGGCCCCAAGAAAACGGTCGCCGGAAAGAAGGGCGTGAAGGAGATGCATCGTGGCTAAGCGACGCGGTGGTAAACGGAAGACGCGGCGGAATGTGGCCCGGGGAGTTGCCCACATTCAGGCGACGTTCAACAACACGATCGTGACGATCACGGACACCGGCGGGGAGGTTCTGTGCTGGGCGTCGGCGGGCACGGCTGGATTCAAGGGCACGCGCAAGAGCACTCCGTTCGCGGCCCAGCGCGCAGGTGAGCAAGCGGGCCTGGCGGCGCGCAAGTTCGGGATGCGTGAAATCGAGGTTCGTGTGAATGGCCCGGGATCGGGGCGGGAGTCGGCCATCACCGCACTGCAATCGGCGGGCCTGCGCATTCAATCGATCGAGGACGCAACGCCGATTCCGCACAACGGATGTCGACCGGCCAAGCGACGGCGGGTGTAGGGAGGCTGTCAGCTGTCAGCCAGAAAAGAGGGCTGATAGCTGAGGGCTGATAGCTGAAGGCTGAAAAACCATGGGACGATACATCGGTCCGGTTTGCCGGCGGTGCCGGCGTGAAGGCGTGAAGTTGATGCTCAAGGGCATTCGCTGCGAGACCGCGAAGTGTGCCATGGAGCGGTCGTGGAGGAGTTCGCCTCCCGGTCCGCACTCGTGGCGGCGGCGCAAGGCGAGCACCTACGGGATTCGGCTGCGCGAGAAGCAGAAGGTCAAACGCTATTACGGTGTTTTGGAACAGCAGTTCATCCGCTACTTCAGGATTGCGGAGCGCGCCCACGGGAACACGGGGGACGAGTTGCTGACCATTTTGGAGCGGCGCTTGGACAACGTGGTTTGCAAGCTGGGCTTTGCACCGTCGCGTCGGGCGGCCCGGAGTGCGATCGTTCACGGGCATCTGCAAGTGAACGGGCGGCGGGTTAATCGCCCCGGGTTTCTGGTCAAGCTCGGCGATAAGATCACGGTACGACCCTCCGAACGGAGCCAGAAACTAATCCGTGCGGCGGTAGGGGATGGTGGCGGCCCGGCGATTCAGCCGTGGTTGAGTCTGGATGCCGCCAAGCTGGAAGGCGTGGTCAACGCTATGCCCACGCCCGATGACGTCCAGATTCCGGTCGAGACGCAGTATATCGTGGAGATGTGCGGCCGCTAGAGCGGGTGTGCAACCACGACGGTGGGACAGTCCCGCGCATGTCCCCATCACGAACTCGGACGCTGCTAGGAGATAGAGCAAATGCGTATCAGATGGCGAGGGTTGGAGTTGCCAAGCCAGGTCGAGCTGGATATGGATGTCAGCACGGACCGGTACGGTCGATTCATCATCGAACCGTTTGAACGTGGTTTCGGGACTACCGTGGGCAATTCACTCCGTCGTGTCCTGCTTTCCAGTCTGCGCGGGGCCGCGGTCACCTCGGTAAAGATTGCCGGGGTGGCGCATGAATTCAGCACCCTGCCCGGCGTGCTCGAGGACGTCACGGACATTATTCTGAACATCAAGAGCCTGGTGGTGTCGTTGGACAGCGAGGAGCCGAAGACGATGGCGGTGGCGCGTAACACCGCGGGGCAGGTTTGTGCGTGCGACATCGAGGCCGATCCGGCGATCACCATTGTGAGCCAGGATCAGTTGTTGGCAACGCTGACCGACGACGTGGAGTTCAAGATAGACATGACTCTGCGGAGTGGGCGCGGATATGCTACCGCCGAGGAGAACACGGGGCTGGAGCAAGAGATCGGCGTGATTCCGATCGACTCGGTCTTTTCGCCCGTGGAGCGGGTTCGCTACAACACGGAAGAGACCCGCGTGGGGCAGCGGACGAACTACGATCGTCTGGTTCTGGAAGTGTGGACCAAGGGCACCGTTTTGCCGGAGGATGCGCTGGTTGAGGCTGCGAAAATCCTGCGCAAACACTTGAATCCGTTCGTACAGTATCATGAGCTGGGTTCGGAGGTGGTCAGCGAACCGCCGGTCATTACCGCGGTAACTTCGGACCACATGAGTGAATTGGGGAGCAAGCTGGCGCAGCCTGTTTCGGATTTGCAGTTGTCGGTACGCGCCAGCAACTGCCTTGAGGCGGCGCGTATCCAGACGGTCGGCGAGCTGGTGCAAAAGACCGAGGCCGATCTGCTCCGCGTGCGCAGCTTCGGCAAGACCTCGCTGCGCGAGGTGCGCCGCAAGCTGACCGACTGGGGACTGGATCTGGGTCTGACCATCAGCGAGAGCGACGAACGCCCGGCGGCGTCAATCCCCGCTCCGGTCGGAGATGCCGACGACGCGCCCGAGGTCCCCGAGGTTCCCGAGCAGGTTGGGAACATGAATCTTTAGGGAAGAATCATGCGACACCGCGTAGCCCATCGGAAACTGAATCGAACATCCGCCCATCGGCGGGCGTTGAGACGGAACATGGCTCAGAGTTTGTTTGAGCACGGACAAGTCCGCACCACGCTGGACAAGGCCCGGGATCTCCGGCCGTTCGCGGAGCACCTGATCACCCTCGCGAAGAAAGCCGGTGCGGGGGCTGCGGCATCGGTTCGACTGTCCGCGCGGCGTCGACTGGGTGGGCTTCTGGGCGATCGGGCGATAATCCCAGCGGACCACCGGGGCACTTATGAGATGATGTCAGACGCGAAGCGGGCTCGGGTTCTACACGCCCCGAGTGGGCGTCGACATCGTACCGGGGCGCCGAAGGGTCGTTTGGAGTTCACGGCCGAGTCGGTCATCCATCGTCTGATCGAAGACATTGCCCCGCGCTATCAAGAGCGCGAAGGCGGTTATACTCGTCTGATTCGGCTGGCCGACCGGCGCGTCGGAGATCACGCTCCGCTGGCGGTGCTGCAACTGGTCGGAGACGAGCAGTCGCCGGGCAGCATCACCAAGCCGCGCAAAACAGCTCGCCAACGCAAGGCGGATGCACGTTACGCGTTTGCGATCAAGGCGGCCAAGGACCGGCGACGGGCGGTCGAGGAAGAGGGCGAACCTGCCGACGACGACGCGGAGGCGGCCGAGGGCGGTGCGGCGGACGCCGAGGGCGCGTCACCAGCGCGCGAATAAAACGCGGGAAAAGGTGGCAAGTGTCCGCAGGAGAGTGCATCTTTTGTAGGATTGTGTCGGGTGAGATACCGGCCCGCAGGGTGCTGGAGACCGACAACTGTATCGCTTTTCTGGATGTGAGTCCGCTCGCTCCCGGCCATTGCCTCCTCGTGCCCAAAGGTCACTTCGATTCGTTGGCTCAGATGTCGGCGGAGGTTGCCGGTTCCATGCTGAGCTACCTTCCGGCGCTTGGCAAGGCCATTGTCGCGGCCACTCAGGCCGACGGGTTCAACGTCCTGCTGAACGACGGGAAGGCGGCCGGTCAGGTAGTGCCCCACGTTCACGTTCACGTCATCCCGCGCAAAGAGGGCGACGGGCTGGGCTACCGTTGGCACCCCCAGGCGCTGGATGATGCCGCGGCCGATGCACTCCGCCGGTCGATCGAGGCCGGACTGGGCGGTTGACACCCGGGCGCCGCCGGCAGAGAATACTCACGAGAGCCTCCCCCTCTGACGCAGTGGACCGGTGATGGCGCGGTTAAGCCGGTAGTAGAGATATGTTGTCTGGGATCGTCGGGATAACGCTGCTGGGCGCCTTCATGTTGGTGATGGCGTTGGTGTGCGTCTACGGTTTGCATCGCTACCTTCTGGTCTACATGTACTACAAGCATCGGCGTAATCGGCCTCGGGTCCAGGCGCGGTTCGAGATTCTGCCGCGCGTGACGATCCAATTACCAATGTACAACGAGCGCTACGTGGCCCAGCGGGTCATTGAGACTTCCTGCCGGATCGATTACCCGTCCGACAAGCTCCAGATTCAGGTGCTGGATGACTCCACCGACGATACCACCGAGATCGCCCGCGCCACGGTGACCCGGATGCGCGCCGCGGGGCACGACATCGAACTGCTCCACCGCACGGATCGGGGCGGGTTCAAGGCCGGCGCGTTGGAGGCGGGACTCAAATCGGCCACGGGCGAGTTCATCTGCATCTTCGACGCGGACTTTCTTCCGTCGCCGGACATTCTCCAAGAGACCATCCACTACTTTGGCGACCCGCAGGTCGGGATGGTGCAAGCGCGCTGGGACCACATCAATCGCGAGCACTCGCTGCTGACCAAGACGCAGGCCGTTCTGTTGGACGGGCACTTCGTGATGGAGCACGGGGCGCGCAACCGTTCCGGGCGGTTCATGAGCTTTAACGGAACGGCGGGCGTGTGGCGCAAAGCGTGCACCGTGGATGCCGGTGGGTGGCAGCACGATACCCTTACGGAAGATTTGGATCTGTCGTATCGGGCGCAGTTAAAAGGGTGGAAATTCATCTTTCTTCCGGAGCTGAGCTCGCCGGCGGAACTGCCTCCGGAAATGGGGGGCTTCAAGGCGCAGCAGTACCGTTGGGCCAAGGGCGGCGCGCAGACCTGCCGCAAGCTGCTGCCCACGATCTTGCGCTCGGGGCTACCCTGGAAGATCAAGCTGGAAGCCTTCTTTCACCTGACCAGTTGCACCGTATACCTCTACATGGTCGTGCTGACCTTGCTGATATTCCCGGTATTGCTGCTCGGGGTGGGTAAGGCCCACGCTTACTCGGCGGGGCATGTGCTGCTGGATATTGCCCTGTTCATGGTGGCCACCTGCTCGGCCAGCACGTTCTACGTGTGCAGCCAGCGCGAGTTGTTCAAAACCTGGAGCGAGAGTCTGAAGTACCTGCCCTTTCTGATGAGCCTGGGCATTGGCATCTCCCTGAACAATGCGTTGGCCGCGGTGCGCGGCCTCGGCGGTCATCAGAGCGAGTTTGTGCGCACACCCAAGTTCGGCGTCGAGAACGAGAAAGCGGCGGATTGGAAGCAGCGGACGGCCTACCGGCAATCAAGGTCGCGGCACGCCGGACCGCGAATCCAGGCGTATGTGGAACTGGGGTTGGGCGTGTATATGCTGGGTTGCATGGCGCTCAGTATCGGGCAGGGCTGGGTCACTATCGGACTGCCTTTTATGGCGCTCTTCGCGGTGGGTTATTTCTATGTCGGGACCACGACGCTGCTGGAGGCATGGGCAGACGCTGTACGTTCAGTGAAAGGCGTTTTGGCGGCACCTGCGCCCGCGTCCGGCATGGTCAAGCGCTCGGGGGGTTAGTGAGCGCGTTACGGGAACCCCTGGCGAGCCGGCACGGTGCGGACACTCGTTTCCGAAGACCACCTGTTTCCGAACGCCCCGCGGAGCCAACGCACCCGCCTTTGAAGGACCGGTTTACACCGTTGTGCCAAAAACGCCGCCCAAGGTGGTGGTTGCGAATAAAGTAAGCAGCCCACTAATGAACGCCGCCAAGGCACCCAGGAACTCCGGCCCCATCAGCCAACCGCTGAGATCAAACATCTCGCGTCTCCTATGTTAGAACGCCCGAGATTATAGCGGCGGAACATCCCCAGCCAAGCGCGCGTTCGGGGAAGGGCGTATAAGGGTCCATGACAGAATCGGCGGGCTAATGCAGCCCCCCGCGTGTCTGTGCTGCCAACGCATCAGCCCCAACGGGGCGCCATAGATCAGCCCAGGGCAACGCCCTGGGTTCTCTTTCAGGGTGAAGAAGACCATCGGCGCGCGGGAGCCACTCGCTCGGCGACGGACCGCTCACAAGGCCGCCTAATGTGTCACGGACCCGGTGTATAACTTACCTGAGCAGTACCGCGGTGGCCCAGGTGGATGGATCGACGTACCAGTAGAGGTCGTCTCCCACGGTCAGGTACTGCTGCCCGTGGTCGCGATCCTCGAGGATGTAGTAGAAGCCGATGCGGTCGTGCTCCTCGGGATCGAAGCCGAAGAGGGCTTCGGCGGGGATGTGCGCCTCCAGACGGTAGCCTCGGCGCGCGACCTCGGAGGCAACCCGGATCACGCCCGCGGGAACGTCGGGGGCGTGCTCACGGGCGCGCTTGATCTGCACGGAGCCGGCAGCCGGGCGGTCGCCTTGGCGACCTGCGCCGGCGGGCATGATGTAGAACTGCTGGCAATAGCGCGAGGCGCGCTTGCTGGTGCGGGTGTCACGCATGTCCGTGCAGATGCGCAGGCCGTCGCTCTTCCAGTAGCGCTTGGGTTCGCAGCGCGGCGGCTGAGCCTTGTTGGTGACCTCGGTGGCTACGAACAAGCCGGTTTCGTTCCAACAGGCATAGACCGGGGCGAAGGGCTCGATCCCTTCGAGGCGGCAGAGTGGCGGGAGCAGGTAATCCTTCGACCAGTCGGACAATTCGCCGGTGATACGCGGCGGCGCGGCGCGATATCGCAGCGGAATCTCAAAGTCGAACAGAAAACGTGTAGGGACCAGCTTCATGAGGAGGTTTCCACAGGTTGAGGACCTCGCGGACTGAAGTCCGCGGCTCGTTGGGTAGCAGCATGCAGGACATCGGCAAGCTGTGACGAGTCGTTGTCGGTTATCCGCTGGACCCAGAACTGCACGGTGTCGCCATCGGTGTGGTGCCGGATCTTCGGTTCTTTGCCCAGACGCTCAATCTGCACGAACGTGAACGCGCCCCGCGGCACGTTGATCTCCACGCGCAAGCCCCAGCGCTGATTGGTCACGATCCAGGCGAACGGCTTGGTTTGGCCCGGCGGCGTGAGTCGGACAAACACCTTCGCCGACCAACTGGTCTCGAGGCCGGGCACCAGCTTGTTAAACCGCCCGAGCAGTTCGACCAGCGTGGTCGGCTTCCACAGCACGTCGTACCGCTTGGTGATTCCGCGCTGGGAGAGGTGCCACTGCCTCCCATTAGTCTTCCAGGGTTCGCCCTTGTCGGGGGCGGCCTGGGTACGCTCGATCATTTCGAAGTAAGCCTTCGCCGCTTTCATGATGAGCGATCGCAGCGCGGTTTTGTTGACGTCTTTGAAGTCGTGCAGGTACAGGCGGACGTCTTCGTACTCACGAGTTGATTTGCGGATGAACGCGCGCGCCCACTGGCCGTAGATTGGCAAATCGGTGCGTTCGTCCAAAGTCTTGATGCCGAGCTTGGCGGCGAGGTTCGGCTCCTTAAACGTCCCGGCCGGCACGCGGAGAGTGAGTTCGAGGTTCCACCGGCCACCGGTGAGTGCGTGCATGAACCACTGCGTCTTGCTCCCCGGGGCCTTAATCTCGACCCGGGCGCGATCGTTCCAGTTGGTGGGGGCGAAGAAGCCTGTGTCCACTCCCTTACGGTCGCGTCTCGTCCTTTCAATAGTCTCCACCCACCAGACGAGTACGTTGGGGTCCCACTTGACGGGCTTGCCGTTGCGGTCCACGTGGTTGACGGTGTGCCACCTGCGTCCGTCGAGCTGCCAGGGCATCTTGGTCGCCGTGTCGCCATCGTCGAGGCGGACCGGCTTGTGTAACTCCATTTCCGCCCGGACGTGGGCTTCGCGATCGTAGACCGTGCGCTCGGTAAGTGGTCCGGCTTCGAGAACAGGTCTCAACGCCGCTCCAGTGTGCGAGCGGCGTTCCCGCGCCACGGTTTCCGGCGGGCCGCAAGCCACGACGAAGCCGCCCAACTCACCGGCTTCGGGACCCAGATCGATGACCCAATCGGCGGATTTGATGACCTCGAGGTTGTGCTCGATGCAGATGACGGTGTTGCCGAGGTCGACCAGGCGCTGGGTGACGCTCAGCAGCTTCTTGAGATCCTCGAAGTGCAGCCCCGTGGTAGGCTCGTCCAGGATGTAGAGCGTCTTGCCGGTGGAAGGTCGGCCTAGCTCGGCGGCCAGCTTGACCCGCTGGGCCTCTCCGCCCGAGAGAGTGGGGGCGGGTTGTCCCAGGCGCACGTACCCGAGCCCGACGTCGTCCAAGGTATCGAACATGCGGCGGAGTTTCGGGATCAGTCGGAAATGATCCCGGGCCTGGGCGACGGACATCTCCAGCACGTCGGCGATGGACTTGCTCTTGTACTTGACCTCCAGGGTCTCGCGATTGTAGCGGCTTCCGTTGCAGGCTTCGCATTCGATCCAGACGTCGGGCAGAAAGTGCATTTCGATGCAGCGTTGCCCGTTGCCCTCGCAGGCCTCGCAGCGCCCGCCGGGGCGGTTGAAGCTGAAGCGGTTCGGACCGTAGCCGCGAATCCTGCTCTCCGGCAACCTAGCGAACAAGTCGCGCAACGCCTCGAAAGTGCCGGTGTAGGTAGCCGGGTTGCTCGTGGGGGTGTTGCCGATGGGCGCCTGGTCGACGTTGATGACCTTATCGACGTGCGCGATGCCGGAAATCCGCGCGTGACCGCCGGGCACCAGCCGCGCCCGGTGGATGCGCGCCGCCAGGGCTTTGTAGAGAATCTCGGTGACCAGCGAACTCTTGCCGCTGCCGGAAACGCCGGTGACCACGATGAAACGCCCGAGTGGAAACTCGACGTCAATCTCCTTGAGGTTGTTTTCGTAGGCGCCGTGGACGGTCAACCACCTGTCGGGCACGCGGTCCGGCCCGTGGGGAGTCACCGGTCGGCGATTGCGGGGCACGATGATCGCCTCCTTGCCGGCCAGGTATCGGCCGGTAAGGGACGCCCTGCGTCGTTGAATCTGTTGGGGTGACGCCGCGGCGACCACCTGTCCTCCGTGTTGACCGGCACCGGGGCCGAAGTCGAGGAGGTGATCGGCGTGGGCGATGACCTCGCGGTCGTGTTCGACCATCAGTACGGTATTGCCGAGGTCGCGTAGCTTGCGCAACGCGGCGATCAGCCGCTCGTTGTCGCGCGGGTGCAGCCCGATGGTCGGCTCGTCCAGGACGTAGAGCACGCCGGTCAGCCCGCTGCCGATTTGTGAAGCCAGGCGGATCCGCTGGGCTTCGCCGCCCGACAGCGTGGGGGCCGAGCGGTTCAGGCTGACGTACGACAGCCCCACGTCGACCAGGAAGCGTAGCCGCGCGGTGATCTCGTGCATGAGTTCGCCGGCGATCTGGCGTTGGCGGCCGTCGAGCTTGAGCCTGCTGAAGAACCTGTAGGCCTGGTCCAGCGGCAGCGCACAGACTTCCGGGAGGGTCCTCCCGCCCAGACGCACATGGCGCGCTTCCGCGCGCAGACGACTGCCACCGCACCGCTCGCAGGGCACATCGGTGACCAGCTCCTCGAGCCGCTTGCGGTACTGCCAACTAGCCCGGGTGGCCCGATCCATGGGGGCGTAGAAACCCTTCCAGCGGATACGTACCCTTTGCCAGGCCTGATCGTCCTCGATGCCCGCGAAGTTCGGCGCGATCCATTCGTCGTCACCGCCGTGCAGGAAGGTGAGGCGCTGGGTCTCGGGCAATTCATGCCAGGGACGTTCGGGATCAAAACCAGTCCGGTCAGCCACGGCCTGTACGCACCGGACCAGGGGCTGTTGCGGATCGACGGTCTCCCAACCGGCGATAGCTCCGTCCATGATCGAATGGGTGGGATGGACCACGATGGCCGCCGGGCTGGCGCCGAGTTGCGTGCCCAATCCCTCGCACGCGCGACACCAGCCGATCGAGCTGTTGAACGAGAAATGGTGGGGAGTGAGTTCCTCGTAGCTTCTGCCGCACTTGGCGCAGGAGTGCCGTTGGGAGAAGCGGTATTCGTTGGGTTTACGCTCCCTTACGGTCGCGTTTCGGCTCGGCGCGGTTTCTTCTGACGCTAGCACCGTCATGACGCCGTTGCCGATGGTGAGGGTCTGCTCGACACTGTCGGCGATGCGGGCGGCGCGGGACGGCATCACGGTGATGCGGTCCACGACCAGTTCAATCCTGTGTCGGCGGCGGGCATCGAGCGGGATTCCTTCGTCCAGCCGCTGCACCACTCCATCGACCCGCACGCGGGTGAAACCGTTGGCCCGCTCGCGGGCGAAGAGTTCCGCATAACCTTCGTGGCCCACATGCTGGATCGGTGCCAGCAAAAGCGTTTTCGTGCCTGCGGGAAGAGCCAGCACACGCTCGACGATTTCGTCGCTGGTCTGTGTGCCAATGGGCACATTGCACTTGGGGCAGTAGGGTTGGCCAATGCGTGCCCAGAGAATCCGCATGTAGTCGTAAATCTCGGTGACCGTGCCGACGGTCGAGCGCGGCGAGTGCCCGGCGGACTTCTGCTCGATGCAGATGGCGGGCGACAGGCCCTCGACGTGCTCAACCTTGGGCTTCTGCATCCGCCCGAGGAATTGGCGGGCGTAGGCGCTGAGCGACTCGACGTAACGCCGCTGGCCCTCGGTGTAGACGGTGTCGATGGCGAAACTGCTCTTGCCGCTGCCGGACAACCCGGTACACACGGTGGTCTTGCCGCGCGGCACGCGGACGGTGATGTCTTTGAGGTTGTGCTGGCGGGCGCCGACAACGGTGATGTGCTTGAGTTTGGTGGCTCGTGCGGAGCGACGCTTGGAGCTACGAGCGTCCGCGCGGACTGAAGTCCGCGGCTGGAATAGCTTCCGCAAGGCTTGCCCGGTGTAGCTTTGTTTTACCTTGGCAACTTCCTCGGGCGTGCCCTCCGCCACGATGTCGCCACCCTGTTCGCCGCCCTCGGGACCGAGGTCGATGACC
>JAUWNF010000027.1 GCA_030612785.1 Phycisphaerales bacterium | reverse complement strand
CAAGTGCCCCAGAGTCCCGGACAGTATTGGCTTCCAGCCCGTGTTTTCACCGGCTGGAAGCCGGTGCCACACTTAGCGGAGACCATCACGCATTCAACGCTTGGGGCCCTGATATGCCCCGCCGATTCTGTCATGCACCCGTAACCAAATCCCGGACGTGGTGACGGCGGTCAGCAGGGTCTTGTTCGGCGTCGCGCCATGATTCAGGTCACACCGCAGATGCGCATCCTGGTGGCCGTCGAGCCGGCGGACTTCCGCAAGGGGATCGACGGGTTGGCCCGGCTGTGCAAGGAGGAACTCAAACGCGACCCGTTTTGTGGTTGGGTGTTCGTGTTTCGGAATCGGCGGGCAACAGCCATCAAGGCCCTGGTTTACGATGGTCAGGGATTCTGGCTTTGTCACAAGAGGCTTTCGCGTGGGCGGTTCCGCTGGTGGCCAGTCAGTACGACGCCGACAAGGCGGACTGGTCCGGCGGCCAAGACGCTGGAGGCCCATCAGTTGCACGTGCTCCTCTCGGCCGGCGATCCCGAGGCGGCACAGGTACCGCCGGCATGGCGGCGGGTGAGCGCGGAGGGCTGAGAAAAAACCGGCCTTCGGGCTTACGTTCCGTTTCAGACCATGCTACGTTCCGGACATGGTGGTGCTGAAGTACCGAGGCCGGATGGTGACCGACGCCGACGTGGCCTTCATCCGCCAACTGATTGCCGCCCATCCGAGCTGGAACAGGTTGATCGGCTTCTCGCCGGTGTTGGAAGCCGCGTGTGCCTGCGGAGCAGGCGGAGGCTTCAGGGTTCAGCCGGCGGCCCCCAGCGATCAGCCGTCAGCTTTCATCCAATCGTAGGGTGCGTCGAGGGACATACCCTACACGCCTGAAACGTGGCCTTTATCGGGCCGCGCTTATCGGATGACCGACCCCACACGCCCTGCCGAACTTGCAGTTTTATCCCTGCATCAAACATGACGATGAGTGCCTTGAGGGCAAGTACGCTCGATACCGGACTCCCAAGGCCCGCAAGATGCAATATGAACTTCCAAGTAACTTCAAGTTACTTCCATCTGTACGGGCGAGAATCGCCATACAGGGGCTTGTTAGCAACGCAGATACCCCCCCCCAGACTGCCCGGATCGCTAGCGCCGGGGGCCGCATCCTGGCGGCTCTCCTGCTCGCACTAACAGCGGCAAGCCCGGCCCGCGCTCAAGATGCGCAGAGTCCGGTCAAGATCGGCGTGCTGGCCAAGCGGAGCACCGAGAAGTGCCTGGAGAAATGGGGGGCGACGGCCGACTACCTGACGAGTCAAATCTCCGGCCACTTCTTCACGATCGTGCCGCTCGGTTTTGACGAGCACGAGGGTGCCGTTGTGCGGGAGGAAGTGGACTTCATCCTAGTGGGTTCTTCCTACTATGTCGGGTTGGAGACAAGTCACGGTGCCAACCGGATCGCGACGTTGAAGAACAAGCAATTGGGCAAGGCCTATACCATCCTTGGCGGCGTGATCTTCCGCCGGGCCGACCGCGAGGACATCCAGGACCTCGACGACCTGAAGGGCAAAACCTTCATGGCGGTCAACGAGGATTCGCTGGGCAGCTGGATGGCGGCTTGGCGGGAACTGAAGGAGATAGGTATCGATCCGTATAGCGACTTCGCCGATTTGCGGTTCGGCGGCTCGCTTGACGCGGTTGTTTATGCAGTGCGCGACGGCAAGGTTGACGCCGGTACGGTGCGGACCGACATGCTCGAACGAATGGCGGCCGAGGGCAAGATCCGCCTGGAGGATTTTTACGTCCTGGAGCACGATCACGTCGACGAAGACGTCTGTGAGTTCCCTTTCCTGCACTCGACCGACATATACCCGGAATGGCCCATTGCCAAGCTCAAGCACACCTCCAACGAGCTGGCCGAGAAGGTCGCCGTTGCCCTGATCGGCATGCCCGCGGACTGCCCGGCGGCCCAGGCCGCCCAATGCGCGGGCTGGACGGTCGCGCTCAACTATCAGTCGGTGCACGAGTGTCTGAAGGAACTCCGCGTCGGGCCGTACAAGGACTACGGCAAGATCACGCTGGCCGACATGGTTCGCCAATACTGGCCGTGGATGGCGGCGGGGCTGGCGGCCCTGGTCCTGATGATCGCGGTGACGATCTGGATGATCCGGCTCAACCGCAACATCTCGCGGACACAGTCGGCGTTGCGCGAGAGCGAGGAACGTCTGCAAACCATTCAGGATTCCGTTCAGGCCGGAGTGGTGCTGATCGACGCCGAGACCCACGTGATCGTGGACGCCAACCCCGCCGCCTTGAAGATGGCCGGCGTTTCCAAGCAAAGCGTTGTCGGTCGGGTATGCCATGGGTTTGTCTATCCGGAGGAGGAGGGAAAGTGCCCGATCACCGATCTCGGGCAGGAGGTTGACAACTCGGAACGCGTCCTGGTCGGGGCCGATGGGCAAACTATCCCGATCCTCAAGACGGTTACGCGTATCACACTGAACGACCGCGAGCACCTGCTCGAAAGCTTCGTCGACATCACCGACCGCAAGCGGGCCGAGAATGAACTGAGGGAGTCCAACAAGCGATTCGAGCATATTGCCCGGAGTTCAGGGGACTGGATCTGGGAGGTTGATACGAATGCCAGATACACCTATGCATCGGGCCGGGTAAAAGAGATCCTCGGATATGACCCTGAGGAAATCATCGGCAAGAGACCAGTTGACCTCATGCCCGAAGAGGAAGCGAAACACATACTCGAAACCACGAAGGACACGTTCGCCGCAAGAGAACCGCTCGTTGACCTGGAGAACTGGAACCTTACCAAAGACGGAAAGCTGGTGTGCCTGTTGACCAACGGCGTGCCGATCCTGGACGAAAACGGGCAACTCCTGGGCTACCGCGGCGTGGATAAGGACATCACCAATCGCAAGCGGGACGAGGATGTGATTAAGCAGACCAGGGACGAGGCGGAGGCCAGTGCCGAGCGGGCCGAGCGTACCAGAGCGGACATGGAGCGAATGAACGTGGTGATGATGGGTCGCGAGGAGCGCGTGCTGGAGATGAAGCAGGAAGTCAACGACCTACTGGTCGAGTTGGGCCGCGCGGGCAAGTACCAGCACGTGTAGGCCCGCCCGCGGGACCGTCGGAGACCGACTCGGTTTTCGGACCTTCGGGCATGACAATATGGGTAATTTGGGTAAACAGCGGGGAATGATGAGCCTCGGAAAAACCATTTCCAAGCGGAGATCGACTCCCGCGCCTTACTTGACGCAGGCACCCGCACCCAAGCTGGGAGTCGGCACCGCCCCAAGCAGGTATCGGGACGCTATCTCACTGAGGGGCGGACCGTATCTCGGCGAGTCGTTGGCTTGACGGCCCACTACATGCTCCGCTGGGTCAGCACGACCGGCGAGAAGGGCCCCTGGAGCGAGACCGCCAGCGCCACGATCGGAGCGTAGCCCGATCGAAGGAACAAAGAGCATGAAGAGCATCGCGACAAAATTCCTGCTGCCCGTGGTCGTCTTGGCCGGTGTGTTCATGGCCCTGGACATGTATTGGGAGTATTCGGCCAGGCAGAAAGAGACGGCGGAGTTGGTGGACCGCCAGGCGGCGCTGGTGCTGGCGTTCGATCTGGCGATCCGCGGCTATGTCGGCGAAGAGATCCGCCCGGCCATGGAGCAGCGGGTCGCGGAGGACGAGTTCTTTCCCGAGACCATGTCGACGTCCTTCGTCGCCCGGAGCATCTTCGACAAGGTCCGCCAGGACTTCCCCGACTACATCATCAAGTTCTCCTCGGACGACCCGCGGAACCCGGGCAATCAGGCTGGCCCCGACGAACTGCGGATGCTCCAATACTTCCACGACCATCCCGAAACCAGGAAGTGGAGTGGAGAGCTCGACCTGGATGGGCGGCCGCACATGGCCCATTTCAATGCCCGCCGGATGAAAGAGAGTTGCCTGCGTTGTCACGGGAATCCAGAGGACGCGCCGGCCTCATTGATCGAGCGCTATGGGCCGACGGCCGGCTTCCACCGCCCGGTCGGCGAAGTGGTCGCGCTCGACACGGTGGCGATCCCGATGGACGAGGTCCAGGCGGCCGTCATGGCGGGAGCACTCCGCAATATCGTCTCCATGGCGGCGGGCATCACCGTACTTATCATCCTGATCGCCCTGGTGTTCCGCTTCGTCGTGGCCCGGCGGCTGGCCATGATGCGGACGCACTTCGAGCAGATTGCTGGCCAGCCGGATGCAGCCACCATGCAGCCGGCCGAGGTGCTTGGCAACGACGAGATCAGCGCGTTGGCGCGCAGCTTCAACACCATGGTTGATAGAGTGCGCGACGCCCACTTTTCTCTTGAGCAGCGGGCGGCGGATCAGACCGAGGATTTGTGCAATGGCAAGGACCAGGCCGAGGCCCACGCTCACCAGCAAGCCGAAGTGGCTGAATTCGGTCAGTTCACACTCGCCGGCCACTCCTTGGATGATCTGTTTGGTCAGGCCGTTTCCGTGATCTCGCGGACACTCGGGACGAAATACGCCAAGGTCCTGGAGCATCGGCCCGAGCAGGGAGTGCTTTTCCTCCGGGCCGGGGTCGGTTGGAAGGAAGGCTGGGTTGGACACAAGTCGGTGCCGGACGGCCCCGGTTCGCAGGGCGGATACACGCTGCTGCAAGCCAAGCCGGTGATCGCCGAAGACATACACAATGAAACCAGGTTCTCGCCCCCGGCCCTGCTGACCGAACACAACGCGGTGGGCGGCATGACGGTTGCGATCCCCGGCGCCGACCGTCCGTTCGGCGTCCTCGGGGTACACACCGACCGGATGCAGCACTTCAGCGAGGACGACGCCCACTTCCTGGAGACCGTCGCCAACATCCTGGCGGCGGCGATACAGCGCCGGGCGGGGGAAGAGGTCATCTCGGCCCACACGGTCCAGCTTGAGCAACAGGCGGTCGAGCTGGAGAAAAGCCGCCGGATGGCCATGGGCATGATGGAGGACGCCGAGGCGGCCCGGAAGGTGGCGGAGAAGGCGGAGGAGGAGCTGCGCGAAAACAACGCCATGATGGTCGATGCCCTGGGACGCGAAAAGCGGGCCGCGATGCAGTTGGAAGCGGCGATGGAACAACTCGAAGCCGCCACACAGGACGCCGAGGCGGCTCGGGATGCTGCCACGCGAGAAACCACCAAGCTACGCTCGATGATCGAGGGCATGGACGAAGGCATCGTCGTCGCGGACGCCGACGACATGATCACCGAAATCAATAAGTGGTTCCTGGATAAGGCGGGGCTAAAACGAGATGACATCGTGGGCAAGTCGCTTTGGAAGCTTCACCCCGACACCGAGGGTACGGCTCGCGTGCGGGCTGTTCTGGAGACGTTCCGTAGCGGGCAGCGTCGGGAGATACACGTCGTCAACCGTGAATTGCTGGGGATGCAGTTGTCGTTGCGGGCGCAACCCATCTTTGAGGGCGACAGCTATCGTGGTGTGATCCTAAACGTCATTGACGTAACGGACTTTGTCAAGGCGCGCCAAACCGCCGAGGCCGCCACGCGTTCCAAGAGCGAGTTCCTGGCCAACATGAGCCACGAGATCCGTACGCCCATGACGGCCATCCTGGGCTTCACCGAGACCATGCTCGATCCGGATCAGTCGGCTTCGGAGAAGCTCAACGCCGTCCACACCGTTCGCCGCAACGGTGAGCACCTGCTCCAGATCATCAACGACATCCTGGACATCTCGAAGATCGAGGCCGGCAAGCTCGAAATCGAGCACATCCGCTGCTCGGCAATTCAAGTGGTCGCCGACGTCAAGTCGCTCATGCAGGTCCGCGCCGACGCCAAGAACCTGCCCTTCAACATCGAGTTCATCGGGGCCGTGCCGGAAGCCATCGAAAGCGACCCCACACGCCTCAAGCAGATTCTGGTCAACCTGATCGGCAACGCGATCAAGTTCACCGAGACCGGCGGGGTCAGGCTCGTCACGCGCTTCGTCGATGACGCCGCCGAACCCAACATGCAGTTCGATGTGGTCGACACCGGCCTCGGCATGACCGAGGAGCAAGTGGGCAAGCTGTTCCAAGCCTTTACGCAGGCTGATACGTCCACGACCCGCAAGTTCGGCGGCACCGGCCTGGGATTGATGATTAGCAAGCGCCTGGCCGAGATGCTCGGCGGCGACATCACCGTCGAGAGCAAGCCCGGCGAGGGCAGCCTGTTCCGCGTCACGGTGACCACCGGTCCGCTCGACGGTGTGAAGATGCTGGACGATCCGACAACGGCCACTTCCGTGCAGCCCGAAACAGCCGCCGCGGCGAAGGGCGATGCCGCCCGGCTCGACTGCCGTATCCTGCTGGCCGAGGACGGCCCGGACAACCAGCGTCTTATCGCTCACCTCTTGAAGAAGGCCGGCGCGGAGGTCACGGTCAAGGAAAACGGCAAGCTGGCCGCCGAGGCGGCACTGGCCGCACGTGACGAGGGCAACCCGTTCGACGTGATCCTGATGGACATGCAGATGCCCGTCATGGACGGCTACGAAGCGACCGGTCTGCTCCGCCAGAAGGGCTACACCAACCCGATCATCGCCCTGACCGCCCACGCGATGGCCAGCGACCGGCAGAAGTGCCTCGACGCCGGCTGCGACGACTACGCCACCAAGCCGATCAACCGCAAGAAGCTGATCGAGACCGTCCGCCAGCACCTCGCTACGCCGACCATGGCCGAAACCTTCGCTTGAGTGCGGACCACTTGAAGTCGGCCGCGCACCTCACTGATGTAGAGCTTCCATCTCGGTGAGGGCGGAGCAGGAGGAGGGTTCAGGGTTCGGGGTTCAGGGTGGGGCGGGCGTTTCGCCCGCCGGTGTGCCACTGCGGCGCCTGCCCTGAGCGCAGCCGAAGCGTCAACACTACTCTGGGCGGAACCGTCACCTCGCGAACGCACTGCTCAAGAGCAGTGGCACCCGGCCCTTCCGCGTCGCACGCAAGTGTGGTGGCGTCTTCAGGATCAGGCTCCGGGCGAAGGCCACGCTGTAGTCCTTGTCGCCCTTCATCGCCGTGAGTATCTCGTTTTGCCGAACCGGCTTGACGTGGGTCAGCAGGAGATGGTGCGACGCGGTTTGGACCATCGCCATCAACGAGGATGCGATTAATCGCGTGCGCTGGCGCGGGCATAGTGATTCTGGTCCTCGGGCCGATCAGATGGTTGGGGCGGCGAGCGGTTCTGTTTCCGGAGCGAGGCCGGCGAGAATTCGACGGATGGACTCCTTTGCGTCGCCGAACAGAAGGATCGTCTTGGGGTTGGTGTAAAGCGGGTTCTCAACACCGGAGTATCCGGGCTTCTCGTCGAGGTTGCACACCGCGATGTGCCTGGCCTCATGTGCGCAGAGGATGGGCATTCCGGATATCGGGGTGTCGGCGGTGTCGATGGCGGCGGTATTCACGACATCGCAGGCTCCTACCACCAGGGCCAGGTCGGTGTCGCTGAAGTCCTTATTGATATCATCCAGCTCGAACAGTTGGTCGTAGTCGACCTCGGCCTCGGCCAGCAGAACATGCATGTGACCGGGCATTCGCCCGGCGACCGGGTGTACGGCAAATTTCACGTCGGCGCCCAGCGCGGTAAGCGTTTCGCCGAGTTTCACAACGTCGAACTGGGCCTCGGCCAGGGCCATGCCGTAGCCTGGAATGACGATGACACGCTTCGCGCTCTTCGCGACGGCGACGACCTGCGCGATGGGATCCTGGACCGCCTCCTGGGGAACGCAAACGTCGGCGGCCGCTGATGTCGACGCGTGAGCCGTGTCGTCGCCCACGGCGGGCGCCTGTCCGGCTGGTGTTCCGGGCGGCTTGACTTGCGGTTGAATCCCCGTGAACACGCCAATCAGGCTGCGGTTCATGCCCACACACATGACGTGCGTCAGAATCGATCCGGAGGCGGCCACGGTCGCGCCGCAAGCGATCAGCAACCGATTCTCAATAAGCAGCCCGCACAGCGCTGCGGCGAACCCGGCGGTAGCGTTCAGGAACGAGATTAACACCGGCATGTCCGCTCCCCCGATGCGGATCGAGAAGACGATGCCGAGCAGAATCGAGACCAGCACGAGTGCAACTAGCGCGCCCACGACCACCGTTCGGCTATCGGACCAACCCGCGAGCAGGGCGAGCGCCGCGAGCCCAGCAGCGATGACCAGGAGGACGCTATTGTGGTGCTGGAGGACGGTCGGGGTTTGCCTCAGGCGGTTCGCGAGCTTCCCACTCGCAATCATGCTTCCACTGAAGGTCGCGGCGCCGAGGACAAGCCCGAGGATTCCGGCCCCCTCGCCCAGCAGCGAAAGCGTCTCGTGACTTGTGCGCGTCAACTCGACAAATGAGATAAGGAATGCGGCGATGCCGCCGGCGCCGTGCTGAAAGGCCACCATCGCAGGGATCTGAATCATCTTCACGCGCATGGCGACGAACCAGCCGACCGCCGCACTCAACGTGGCCACGCTGAACACGAGCGTCAGGGCCATGAGCGGGTTGCGATATGCCACCGCCACCAGCGCGCACAGCAGCGCAAAGGCCGCCGTGGCATTGCCAAAGCGGGCTCCACGCGGCGTGCGGAACCGCGAGATACCCACGATCAGGATCAGGATGATCCCAAAGTCGGTCAGGAGGTGAACCCAGTTTTCCATGTCTCGCTCGTCTGTCTCAAGTGTCTTAAGTTGGTTGCGAGGCCGTTCGATGGTGGCATACGTCGATGACCGGCCAGCGCACCGGCCGACGACACCCCGGCCGTCGTCATTCGCCCGCCGGCTTCTTTCTGAACAGTCCCAGCATCCGATCCGTGATCACGAATCCGCCCACGATATTGAAAACGGCCGTACCGATGGCGAGGCCCCCGAGCAGCTTTTCCAGCGCGGTGGTTTCGACCGCGAAGAGCAGCAGCGCCCCGAGGATCGTGACGGCGGAGATTGCGTTCGTCATCGACATCAGGGGCGTGTGCAGCATCTGCGGGACTCGTGAGATCAGGATATACCCACTCACGAAGGCGAAGATGAAGACGCCGATCATCAGCAGTAGGTTGGACATAGCGCGAACTCCTTTGCGGTGACGCGGCTGGCGGTCACGCCTCGTCCATCGCTCTGCGGGCTCCCGCGTGCAGAAGCTCCCCGTTGCGTGTCACGAGCGAGTGCTGCACGATCTCGTCGTCGAAGTTAATCTGGCCTGGCCCCTCCGGAAACAGGTTCTGCACGTAGTGGAGTATGTTGTTGGCATACAGCCAACTGGCGTGGACGGCCACCGATCCCGGAATGTTGGCAGTGCCGCAGAGGTACACGCCGCACGCAACCATCTCGCGGCCCGGCTGAGTGAGGGCACAGTTGCCGCCCTGGTCAATCGAGACGTCGACGATGACCGACCCGGGTTTCATGCTGCCGACCATCTCCTCGGTGATGAGCACGGGGGCGATCTCACCGGGCACCAAGGCGCTGAGGATGATGATGTCGGTCTCCTGAACCACGGGACCCAGGACGGCGTGCTCCCGCTCAAGCCATTCGGCGGGCAGCGCCTTCGCATAGCCCCCTGCGCCGACCGCGATCTCTTGCGGCACGTTGAAGTCAAGGACCGTGGTTCCCTTCAGGCTGCCCGCTTCGCGGCAGGCTTCCGCTCGGATGTCCAAGGCCCTGACCTTGGCTCCCAGGCGCTTCGCCGTTGCGATGGCTTGCAGCCCCACGACGCCGGCGCCAATCACCAGGACGCTGGCCGGCGGGATGGCGCCGATCGCCGTGCCGATCATGGGCACGAACTTGGGGAAGTGCGTCGCGGCGATGAGCACGGACTTGTAGCCGGTCACCGTGCTCATCGATGTCAGGGCGTCCATGCGCTGCGCCCGTGACGTGCGCGGAATGCCGTCCATCGTAAAGGCCGTAATCCGCCGGTCGCGGAGCTTCCGAATCATCTCGTGGTTCGACGGCGCCGCGGGATGCAGGAAAGTGATGAGGATCGAGCCGGAGCGCAGCATGTCCGCTTCGTGACAACCGACCGTCTTGTTCAGCAGCGGCTGCTTAACTTTCAGAACCATATCCGACTGTTCGAAGAGCTGCTGCGGGTCGGCGACGATCTGGGCTCCGGCCCGGGCATACTCCTCGCTGGCGTGGAACACGCCATCCCCCGCGCCAGCCTGGACCAAGACCTCGAACCCCATCGCCACGTATTGTTGAACCGTCTCCGGGAGTGCGGCCACCCGGTGTTCATCGTCCAGAATCTCTTTGGGAATCCCGATGATCATGAATTGCCTCACGTACTTGCATATACCCTGTTGGCTTAGCTTGTCACGACGCGGTCTGCGCACCCGCGCTATTCGATACCCAGCGGCACCCGCCGAACGGCCTGGTGTATGACTGGCGGCAGCGTGGAATCCAGCAGCTTGGCTATCTGCTCGACGGCGTGCTGCTTAAGGTGGTCCAAATCGTGCCGCTTCTGCTCATTGGCACGTGCCAGACTGGTCGCCAGCGCCTCAGCCGCGAGGACGCGTACCTCCTGGTAGAGGGACTCATCCATCATGATATCGAGCACCGCCGACAGCAGCGCCTCCCCCGGCGCGTCCATGTCCTTGGTCGCCTCGAGCACCGCTTCGCGCAGGCGCCAGTTGTCGCGGTAGCGCAGAATGCGCAGTAACCCTTCCTGTTGCCGGTCAAGCTCGCGGTTGGCCCGGAGGACGTCGATTTCCTCGAGGACACGGCCCCACTCTGTAAGATTGCCGAAACGATCCATGTAAAATCCTCAATGCTTCTGGTGTAATGACCTCACGGTTAAGCGCTGCACGGCCGCCGGCTGTACTGCCTCACCTGCCGGGCCGATGCGACGAACGGGCCTCACATCGGTAGCATGTGATGTCATGTTGCACGGCTGTTGAGCAGAATACCCGCGCAGCCCGATCGCAACAAGCCCTGTAGGGTGAGCACCGCCCACCGAGTCCGCTACCAGTCCGACGCTACTGGTTTCGCACTGTCGAGGACTTTTGCGGCGGACTGCTACGCCCCGATCGTCGCGCTGGCGGTTTCGCTCCATGGTCCCTTTTCGCCGGTCGTGGCGTCTCAACGGAGCATGTAGTGGGTGGCTTTGTCGCGCGGTGTCGTCGAGATACGGTCCGCCCCTCAGTGATACAGCGTCCGGACCTCGGTGAGGTCGGGACCGAGTAAGCACGGTATCGGGACCGAGTAAGCACGGTATCGGGACCGAGTAAGCACGGTATCGGGACCGAGTAAGCACGGTATCGGGACCGAGTAAGCTGCTTACGCGGTGCCGATCCCTGTTGAGGTCGATGCCGACTCCCAGCTTGGGTGCGGGCGCCTGCGCCAAGTAAGGCGCGGAACCCGATCTCAGCTTGGAAACGGTTTTTCTAGAGGTCATTTCGCCACACAGCTTGCCCAAATTGCCTATTTTGCCATGCCCGAAGGTCCGAAAACCGGTTTTCGGACCGGCAATCGCTCTGGCTGACCCACAGGCGAGACGCCTGTGCCACAAATAACCGACCGCCAATTTGCCAGCCTGCCCTACGACGGCAGGACTGTCAGCGCCGCGTCCAAACGTCCGATACGCAGTTCGCGGGCCGAGGTGCCGCTGCCCATTCTGGCCCGGACCTCCAGGTGGTATGTGCCGGCCGCCAGCGTCGGGACCAGGAAGACGAGCTGCGCGGGCTTGTTCTTTTGGATGGTGACCACCTTGGTGTCGCCGCCGGCGTCGGCCACGAAGTAGAGGCCCTCGTCGGCTTCGGCCGGGTCGAACTTCAAGCGGCTGCCGGAAAGCTGGCCGATGTTGCCGACCATGACCGTGTCGTTGGTCGTGTCGGAGCCGATGTCGCGGTATTCGATCGGGTTCGGCGAGGGCTTGACCGCCTCGACCTTCTCGACCGTCGCGCCGACCCGCACGGCCTCACGCAGCTCCGAGCCGGGATTGGCCCCGATGTCGATGCCGTGCCGGGCCGGATCGAAGCTGTCGGTCGGGCCGGTGAAGACGCCCTTGATCCGCGGGAAAAAGTCCATCATGCCGAAGTAGTTGACCCGCTGGCCCTGCTCGACCCGCCGCTGGCAGGCCGGTTCGAGGGCGGCGGTCACCGCCAGGATGTCCGGCTTGTTCACCGTGGTGCCCTGGTCGACGATGTCCTGGACCAGATCGTCGCCGTCGGCACTGCCGCTGATCTGGACGATCGCCGCGTAGTCGTCCGGGTCGGCGGTGATGTTGTTCTCGAAAAGGGCGTAATTGATGGGCATCGGTCGGTCCTCCCAATCTGTAACCTTACCGTGTCAGTGTACGCGGCGGTGGGCGGGCGTCAAGGGTGTTCTGTCCGGGAGATTGGGGCGGTGACTACCGGGAATTCCGCAGGGTCGTACGTTTGGAGTGCGTGCTCGACATCCTCAATCCGATGCACGAGCCGGTGCAGGTTCAGATCGAGCCGGGGTATCGGCGGCTGACCGGCGACCAGGCGCCGCGGCACGAGTATATCGTCGACGACAGTGATGCCGCCTTCGTGTACACGGGAAACTGGACAACCGTGACCTACGACAGCGGCGGACATAATCCAAACCCGCCCTTCTACCACAACTGGGGCGCGACGTGCTGCGAGTCGAGCGGCGACCCCGGAGACGAGGCACGCTGGAACCTGGCGATTCCAGCGGCCGATACCTACGCCATTACAGCCTGGTGGCCGGCCGCCCCTTCGTCCGAGACCTGGAGTTCCGACATCCTGTACGAGGTGGTGGCGCAGGGTGAGGTCGTGGCATCGGTGACGTTCGACCAGCGAACCGGCGGCGACGAGTGGCATTGGGTGGCCGATAGCGCGCTTGCTCCCGAGGACACGCCATTCGTCCGCGTAACCAGCCAGGACAGCGCCCCGTGCGTCGCCGACGCGCTCCACGTGTGCTCGGCGGCTCGGTATAACGACGGCTCGCCGGCTTTAACACTGGAATTGCGGCCGATGGACGGCATCATTCTGGAACGAATCGCGGGCGATATCGATGGCGACGGTGACGTGGATCTGGATGATTTCCAGATTCTCATCTCCTGTCTCGACGGTCCAGATGTTCCGGCCCAGCTCGGTTGCGAGCCGGCCGACGTGGATCGTGATGACGACGTAGACTTGGCGGATTTCGCCGCGTTTCAGGTCGCGTTTTGAAGCTGTCATTATGGAGAACGTCGTCCAGGTGAGTTCGCGGCGCCGACGATGGCGTACTGTCCAAAAACTCGATCGCGTCCGAAGGCAGGGCTGCGAGCGCCCAGAATGGAGGGCGGACCCGGTCTACGCGGGGCGCACAACACTCACTGCGCGCTCGGCTCGGTGACGTTCCGGGCGATCTGCTTGATCCAACTCGCGTGAGGCTGCGTGGTAATGCCCGCAATGCAGACGCGCCGACTCGACAGCTTGATGAAGAAGAGCACGTAGTACCGGGTCAGGCCAAAACGCGACCAGATCTCCACCGTAAACAGGTCGGTGGCGGCCATCGAGTCCCAATGTGCCTTGAGAAAGGTCGACCACGGCATGCGCTTGCTGCGCTCCGCCCGAGCCAGGGATCGAGGCGTCGGCGGATAGAAGTGCAGCCGAGTTACCAGCACGTCTACCGGTAGATGTGCAGCTAGCTAGGCTGGCGCATCTGCCCTATTTGTTTGTCTCTGATGGCCGCACTACCTCCGGGTTATGAGCCTTACGAGCTGCGTTTCGCGCAACTCGTTCTTTGCACGTAACCTACCGTTTTCCCAGCAAGTTGCCTATCCGATTCCCTGTTCCACATTTGCAACATGTTCAACATGTAGAGCAACATTTCTGGCTTCATTCTGGCCACCCCTTGGCGCGTGTCAACGGAACGGTGGCAGGACAATGTAGGTCGTTTCGAGGCGGGAGGACTCGTTTGAGCTGAGACTCATGGTGATGCTACGTCGTTCAGTGCCATGCCGAGCCGTCCAGTCGGCCGCGCAAAGATCGGTGGGCTAGCAGTCTGTCGGACTTTTTGGCGCGCTTTTTTCGGCGATCCGTGGTACGCTCCCGGCATGGCTACCAGATTTGTGAACGTCGATCGGAATACGCCCATGCTGCTGCCGCCGGACCTGCGTGAGTGGGTGCCG
>JAUWNF010000547.1 GCA_030612785.1 Phycisphaerales bacterium | reverse complement strand
ACGGTTATACCGGTGAACCCAATTACGCACCGCCCGCTCCGCCACCGACAGCGACCGAGCCACCATCGGCACGTGATTTCCACGGGCCACCGACAACACCGCGCGGATCCGAATCTTATTGACCGCCCGTTTCGCTCGACGCAAAGCGGCAGCCAACTCCTTCACCGCACCAACCCGCGTCACCGTCAAAGGTGTCCTCATGAGCTACGCCTCCATGCTGGAACACCTTATATATCGGCACATTCATACTAGATTCAGTATTACAAGTATCATTGCGATTTTTCTCGGTGCGTTTGCCACGATCTTCTCCTCGCTGATCTTCGCCACGAGCTAAGCGGACGTTTGCAGACCGGCCGCTCTTTGGCGCAGACCGCCTGACTCGGGACTTCGGACTCGGGACCTTGGACTCCTATTGGCGGGCGGCCTTGATGAATGCCTCCGCCAACCGCGGGTCGATCGGGAGGTCGGTATTGCCGCCGGGCTTGAGACACGATCCGACGATGGCCCCGTCAGCGACTTGCAAAATGCCGGCGACGGTCTTCGGCGTTACTCCGCTTCCGGCGAGCAACAGGCGATCGGGCACCACCGCGCGAACGCGCCGCAACTCGGACAAGTCGGCCGGGCGACCGGTGGTGGCGCCGGACACGATCAAGGCGTCAGCTTGTCCTCGATAGGCGGTTTCTTCAGCGGCCAGCGCGACGTCCGGTTGGCTGATGCAAACCGCGTGCTTCACGTGCACGTCGGCGAAAACCTCCACGGACGGCGCGACGTGCGCACGGGCGCGGAGCAACTCGGCGGCCCGCCCCTCCACAAAGCCCTGGTCTGTGGCTGACACCCCTACTAGAACGTTGACCCGAATGAAGTCGGCTTCTGCGGCGGCGGCGACGCCCAGCGCGGCCAGCGCATCGTTGCGCAGCGCGTTTACGCCCACGGGCATGTCGGCAGCGGACTTGACCGCGGCGACCACGATGGCTAAGGCCGCCGTCGTCCAAGGCTCGATCCGTGCGGCACTGAATGGGGAGTCGCCGAAGTTCTCGACGATGAGGGCGCAGAAGCCGGCCTCACGCAGTGCCTTCGCGTCGGTTACGGCATGCTTGATGATCCGGCCCATGGTAAGGGCGTGCCGTGGGCTGCCCGGCAAGGGTGGAAGATGGCACATGCCGATGAGGGACGGTTTAGGCCATTGGCTCATTGCGGTCTCGCAGACCACGGACTCGGACTATTCCTAAACGCCGAAGGCTCTCAGAATGGAGCAGGGTATGGTCCAGAGGGAGAGGCGCGACGGTCACTCCTCTTTTCGGAAGACGGCCACGACATCCTCGACGGGCACGACGAAAAGTTGGTTGTCGGCCTCAAAATCGACGGGAATGGCATGTTTGGGGTTGAACAGAATGCGGTCGTACTGCCGGATCGAGTAGTCTTCGTCATTCTCCACCTGGGTGGAGATGGCGACGATCCGCCCGGTCAGCACGGGGATTTCAACCGAGTCGGGCAGTTGGATCCCGCCCTTGGTTTCCTTCTTGTCCTGATCCTTGCGGATGAGCACCCGCTTCCCCACGGGCTCCACCGTCTCGAGCCGGCTTTTGCTTCCCTGTGTCTTCATCGTGGTGCCATCCGGGTTCAAACCCTTTCGCCTGCTAACCAACTGATATTCTAGGCGGTTATAACCGGTTTGAGCAACAGGAAAAGGTGGGGCTGCTGTTGCTGCGTCAGCCCCCGATTACTCACCACAGAGAACGCCGGGAACACCCTTTTGTGAAGTGGTGCTGAAAACACGCCTCAGATTCCCCCCTACAATTCTTTACAATGGCGGTGTGGTCGGAGATAATGAAGGTCTGTCGTCATAGCTGGATGCGGAGTGGTGCGGCGCGCCGCATCAGGTCACGCCATTGAGCGCATCCGCTCTGTACCGCACGGCTTCCCGACGGTTTTTCGCAGGTTTGTTGATCCAGACGAGCGAGGATGAGCGAAATGACTATGCGTATGAATGTGAAACAAGCGTCATGTGCCAGGCGTTCCCGAGCGTTCACCCTGGTGGAATTGTTGGTGGTGGTCTCGATCATCGCGTTGCTGATCGCGATCCTGCTGCCGTCGCTGCGCAAGGCCCGCGAGCAGGCCAAGACCGCGGCTTGCCTGGCCAACATGACCGGTATCGCCAAGGCCAGCCTCACCTATGCGGCGGACGATCCCAACGAGAACATGATTCCGGTGCCTGACACCGAAAATTTGTATTACGCCGCGGGTTCGTTGGAATGGGGCGGCAAGGCCGGCAGGGGCGAATCGCCCGGGGCCCCGCAGAACCCGGATTATGCCCAATCGATCTACGGAACAGGAGCTTACCGCGGGCCGGCCCACCGACCGCTCAACTTCACGATCTACAAGGGCGGCTTCACGGATTATAATCCGTCGAACGGGGAGCCCAATCCCGGACCGGGCAATGAAAACTGGCGCAACGACACCAAGCTGGAGTTGGACATTTACCGGTGTCCGTCGGACACCGGTTACGCCGGTGGCGGATACCTGTACACCGGCGGTCGGCACCAGCGCGACGAAAGCGTGTTCAAGCAGGAAGGGCTGACCGCCTACGACCACTACGGCGTAAGCTATTCCGCGAACGTCTTCTATATCACCGGCGGGATAACGGGGAACCGGGTTCGCAGCCAGTCGCCCTATATGTGCCCGGTGTCGCGCATCCCCACGCCGTCGGAGACGATTGCCTATCAGGAGTGGCCGTCGCGCTTCGCCTGGCTGTGGGGCAGTTGGTGCGATCCGGATACGGGTTGCTGCTGGGCGAACCGCGAGGACCTCACCTACCATCAACACGCCACAATACCCGGCTGGCATCGCATGGACTTTAGCTTCACCGTCGCCTTCGCGGACGGGCACGCGGCGATGGTGGAGATGAAAGGCTGCTATCGTCCGGCGCCCCATCTCGGTGATTCGAACTATCCGTCGGGCGTCAGCGGTGGTGACGACCCCTATCAGTGTGAACGCTGCGTGACGGTGCGGGGCCCGGGCTGGCGGCTGGATACGCTCCCCACTCCGTCGGTGACGACGCCGTATTGGTACGACGGCCCGGGATGATGAATAGCAAGGGGGCCCCATCCCTGC
>JAUWNF010000186.1 GCA_030612785.1 Phycisphaerales bacterium | reverse complement strand
TTCTCTCCACGCCAGGCGGCAGCCCACTCCTTCACCGCACCAGCCCGCGTCACCGTTAAAGGTGTCCTCATGAGCTACGCCTCCATGCTTGAACACCTTATCTATCGGCATATTCATACTAGATTCAGTATAACGAGGAATGCGAGCCCGGCCGTCCCGCCCGTCGGGCAACGAGGTGACCCACTCTTGGCCTAATGTGCCCTTCCGGTTATGCTGCGGACCGGGGATGATCCAGCCTGTGAGAAAAGCGGTGGCCGTGACTGTATGTGGTTTATTCAGACGGCGTATCCCCCCGCAAAGCTGGTTTGGAAGCGATGGATGCACTTGACAGACGAACCAATCCTGTTTACTCTTATTCAACATGTCCGGGACTCTTGGAGAAGAAATCCTGTCTCGTCGGAGAAAAGCCCACAAGACCTTGAGGTTCACGGCGCAAGAAGCGGACATATCAGCTTCGCTGTTGAGCCTGATTGAACGAGAAAAGCACACGCCTTCTCGGGAAGTCATCGAGCGTCTCGCGTCGGTGCTGGGCGGCGATGTAGACCGCTGGTGTGGTCTAGCCGGGAGAATCACAACGGAGGCTGAAGAATCTTTGGCCAAGCTTGCGATCGAACAACCCGAGTTCTACCGCCAATTCCGAACCATTGTAGACCGAGGAGGGAGCTGATTGATGACCCCAGCAGCGAATGCAGCGAGAGACCTTATGATAGGATACTACGACAGATGTGGCGAGGAACTACCCGCGATCGATGCCGACGAACTCATCGGACGCATCCGCATCAGAAATGGCCGTTGGGAGAATCCGATCTGGCGGGAACAGGCCGAACAAATTCTGAACCGATCTTTCTTCGACGTGGACGATCTCGTGGAGAATCATCTGAGTATCCGACTCATCATTCGGCCGCTTTATGAATATGATGTTATCGCCGGAGCACCTGTTTTCGGGTTGGCAAGACCTGCGTCACGTGAGGTCACGATTTGTGAACGCGCCGAAGGTTACGAACCACTCTACCGCACAACCGTTGTACATGAGGTAGCCCACGTTGTGTTGCCAAGTTTGTCTCGTCCGCGACCGCGAGTATTGTCGTATTCTCCATCGTCCCCACAACGCCCAAAAGAGGAGAAGGAAGCCGACGAATTCATGCACACGGCTATCTTACCCCTCCCGGTTCTCGAATTGGGCATCGCGTGGATTGCAGAGATGCACGGGTTGAACTTGCACGACGCTTTGGCTGGGGCTAATACCGGACGTGGGCGGTTCCAGTGGCGGGAAGTCTATTTTCAGAACCTAATAGACAGCCTGTGTGTTTCAAGACATCTCATCGCTATCAAGCTGAAGGGGCTCGGCGTTTTCTCGGAGGCGACTCTCAGGTATCACCTCTCTTATCCGTTGCCCAACCGGTGGCGGAAAACCTCTCAGTGGCGTCCATTGCGAGCACCTCTGCGAAAGACCTTGAGCAAGTTTGGGGAGTTGCGGCAGACGTAGGGCACTCGTACGGCTCGCATCTCGATTGGCTGCCATTCGCCTGTCCAGCCGAAGCTGGCACGCGGCCGAAGGAGTATGCCTGGTCGTACATGGCCGGCTGGGAAGCCGAACATGGGTGCGAGGCCTTCTACGCTTGTCTTTGGGACGATAAGCGAATTGCGGAGGCCCTGCGGAAGCGCTTGCAGGAATCCGGCGCGTGGCGCGTCGCCGAGGCCATCGCGGCGTAACAAGTAGCTTGATGGCGTTCGACATGGCCACCCAGCCACAATGCCAATCCATGGGCACGATTGATACATGCCTGCGCCGGCCTCTGGCCGCCTTAGGCATGCCACCCAGCCGTAATCCGCAATCCGTAATTCCCTCACTTCGCCCACGTCGGCACCGTGCCCAGATCGATGCCCAGGGCGGGGACCGCCACCAGATAGAAGATCGCGGTGATCAGAATGACGCCGACGAAGTTCAGGATGAGCCCGGTGCGGACCATGCGGCGCATCTCGATGCACCCGGAACCGAAGACGATCGCGTTCGGCGGGGTGGCCACCGGCAGCATGAACGCACACGAGGCTGAGATCGTCGCCGGCAGCATCAGCATAAGCGGGTTCACGCCCATGGCCACGCTCACCCCTGCCAAAATCGGCAGCATGACTTCGGTGGTGGCCGTGTTACTGGTGATCTCGGTCAGAAAGGTCATCAACAAGCACACCCCCACCACCACCAGCAGCGGACTGCCGATCCCGATGTCGGCAAAAGCCTGCCCGCACCAGAAGCTGAGACCGCTGGCCTTGAACCCGGCGGCGATTGAGAAGCCGCCGCCGAACAACAGCAGGATTCCCCACGGCAGGCGCTGGGCCGTCTCCCAATTCATCAGGTACTCCCGTCGCCGCTCGCCGCCGGTGCCCTCGGCCGCGCCCCGCCCCGCCGGGATGACGAACAGCAAGACCGCCATACCGAGTGCCACGGTCGCGTCGTTGATGTAGTCGGCGCGAAACAGGCAGGCGTTTCGCCCCGGCGGTGTCAGCCAACCTTCCAGGAAACCCGACCATCCATAATTGACTCCACCGACCGGAATGCTGCGCGTCATCCATAACAAGGCGGTCGCCGCGAAGATGACCAGCATCAGTTTCTCCGGCCGGCGCATCGGCCCCAGACCACGCAAGTCTCGCGCAATCACTTCGCGTCCGAGCTTTGCCCACCGGGCACGTGATCCGCACGAGCACCAGCCAGACCACCGGAAGGAAAACAATCACCAGCGGAACGAATACCATCATCCACTGACCGAAGCTGATTTCCGGCGCTTGGGGAAACAGGCGCGCCATCTGCCCGCGAAAGGAGATGTTCGGTGGTGTCCCGATCGGCGTACCCACACCACCGATGCTCGCCGAGTATGCGATCCCCAACATGAGTGCGGCCGAGAAATTCGCGATCTGTTTCGGGTCTTCGTCCTTGCCGAGTTCCTTGACCGCCGACACGACGGCCAATCCGATCGGCAGCATCATCAGGGTCGCGGCGGTGTTGCTGATCCACATGCTCAACAAGGCACTGGCCAGCATGAAGCCCAGCACGATGGTGGCCCGGCTGGTCCCCACCAGACGCACGATGTGCAACGCGATACGCCGGTGCAGTCCCCAGCGCTCGATGCCCAACGCAATGATGAAACCGCCCATGAACAAAAAGACGTTGCTGTTGGCATAGGGAATCGCCGCCTGCCGGATCGGTAGCACTCCCACGAGCGGAAACAGCACCAGCGGCAACAGCGAGGTAACCGGAATCGGGATGGCCACCGCAATCCACCAGCAGGCCACCAGCGCCGTCACCGCCGCCGCGCTCATCATCACGCGGGCGCGGTCCGCTACGGCGCGCCGCTCGGCGCGGCGGTAAACGTCCGAATCTGCGGCCACGCCGGTTTGTCCGTCACGCTCAAGCAGCCGCGCCACGTCCGCCGCGACGGCGTCCGCAAACTGGGCACGCACCGCCACGTGCATACTTACCGGGGGAGGCGTGAGCAGCAGGACCGCGAACAACAGCAGTCCCAGCCAAAAGCCCACACGCCGCGCGTGCGAACTTCCTTGCTCGGGGGTGATGTTAGACTGTTTGGCGTCGGTCATGGGACGTCACCGCCAGGATAGCCCCGCGCGCCCACCTTGACAAATCCACGGAGCCGGCGGGATCAGGGAGCGGACCGCAAGGACCGGTAACCCCGGGGCCTCGACCCAGCGTCAGATATCGTAGGTTAGGGTATCCGCCGCAACCGACCCGCGACGGCGTAATCGGGCGGGACCGAACGAGCCGCGGGCTTGAGGCCTGCGCGTCTCGGCGAGCACGGCGTCCATGATCGGAAAGGGACCGGCAGATGAAATGGCTGGTAAGATCGTTCATTCTTGTGGTTGTGGGGCTCTGTGTGGCGACAGCGCTGCTGATCCGGCCGCTAAGTGAGCAGCTAAGCGGTTGGTCGCTACTGCCTTCGTTTGCGATGGCCCACGAGAAGGCGAGCAAGTCCGCCGAGTCCGGCAAGGCCACCGCCTCGAAGGTCGCGGCGATGCACGCCCGCAACGCAGCGGAACTCGAGAATACTGTTACGCAGATCAACGCCGAGTTCAGGGTTAGTGCGACGGCGGCGCAGTTCAGTTCCTACCACGTCGCGCGTGACTACCTGCACCGGTTGCGCCTGGCGGAGCACGCTCGGGCTTTGGGCATTGACGTTGACCCGTACGCCTTCGGCGACGACGCAGCCATGCGCCGGCATATCGAAGCCATGAGTCAGGGCATGGACCCGCTCGCCGCGGCTGCGCTCACCAGGATACTCGCGAAGGACGGTTCCACCACCGGCGGTCCGCCGGTGCCCAAGTACCGCGACTGCGTGTTCATCTATGGGCAGCGCTACTGCCGCAACGAAGACGGACATTATGTTCGGGCCGATGGCACCGTGCTGGAGACGTCTCTTCTCGGCCCGGCCCAGCGCGGCCGGGAAGTTCCCGCATCGTCTGAACCGAGCGATCCGTCCCTTCCCGCCGGCGACTCTCCCTACGATCTGGATGCCTTGCTCGACATGCTGGAACAAGCACAGGGCGAAAAGCGGTAAGCGACAGGATGGAAAGCCTGTCCCACAGAAGCGTCGCCACTGCCGTCGCCGATTTTTCACGGGTTGGTGATAAGCACCCATGCTTTTCCGCGAGCAGTTGAAGGCCCGGCTACGCGAGCGACTTCCCGGGCGGGCAGGTCAGCCTCAGCTCTGAACCGGTTCCAGTAGCGGGCGGGAATGATGAAGTATTCCTGCCGGTCGCCGGCAAGACGATCGACCAGACGGCGACGTCCGGCTTCGAGCAGTTCGCGGGGAAGGGATCGGCGTGATTCCCGTTCTGCCGCCAGTTCGCGAGGGCTGAACAGCGGCTTGATCTGGCAGTGGGAATAGTAAATCAACTGAGCGTTGGGCCTGCCGATCACCCAGGTGACGGAATCGTCTGGCCCAATGGAGTTTGCCTCGAACTGTCTCGTCATGGCGGACGCCTGGACCTCGAGGATGTTGCTTCGGCCCAGGGCATCCCACACGCAAGCGAAGCTGACCGCCGCAGTAACATGAAGAACCAGCAGACTGGCGACCCGCCGGCGCTTCGCAAAAGCCACGCAGGAGACCACGACACCGCCGGCCAAGACCGGGGCGGCCAAGTAAGACATCTCAACCCACTCGGGATCCCTGTTCCAGTAATACAACCCCGCCGCGGCAAGCCCGCCGACGGCTGCCAAGGCGCCGGCGGCCGTGGCTGCGCGGACTCGCGTCGCGGAGAAAGTCCTGGCCGCCAGAAAGAGGCGTTCGAGCGTCGGGCCTAAGAGCAATGCAAGACCGGGCACACAGCACGCCAGGTAGTGGGGACGCTTGAACGCCGAACTGCTCACAAAAACAAACGACACCGCGACCCAGGTAAACACAAACAGCAGGGCCTTGCGGTGGGCACGGTAGTAACGCAGGAACGGGGCGGCCAAGGCCTCGGGCAGGGACAAGCTGAACGGGAGCATCATCCCCAGCGCGATCGGAACGTAGTACCAGAACGGACGCACCTGGGCACTCATCTCGCCGGTGAAGCGCTGCACGTACTCGGCCTGCCAGAGTGCGAGGGCGTGGTCCATCTTGCAGTAGACGTAGATCGGCCAGGGGAGGAACAGTAGCAGGAAGAGGGCGATTCCCGGCAGCAACCAAAGCCTCCGCAGGGCGCGGAGTTGGGCGAGTATGCGAGTTCCCAGTGGGCGTGGAGGCCGGTCATCGGCCGGGTCTTCGGCGAGTCGGGCGAGCGGCACCACGACAAACCACCAGACCGCCAGAGGCAGGCCCACGACGGCCAGGGGCAGGGGGGCCTTGGCCAGCATGGCCAAGGCGAACGAGACGTAGAACAAGGCGAGGTAGACCCAGCGCCGCTTGCGGTCGTGGTCCGTTCCAAACCAGAAGAAAGCAAATGACGCGGTCACCAGGAGCGTGAGCACCATCTCCACTTGCGCGTTGTGGGAGAAGAA
This sequence comes from Phycisphaerales bacterium, assembly GCA_030612785.1. Taxonomy (GTDB): domain Bacteria; phylum Planctomycetota; class Phycisphaerae; order UBA1845; family UBA1845; genus JAAEQG01. The sequence continues at coordinate 731 of JAUWNF010000186.1, read as the reverse complement.
CTGGCCGCCGACGCTGGTCGCCAGCACCGCGCCGCAAACCAGACCGGCGCGATGTCCGAACATGGACCGGCCCAGAGCATAGACGAGCAGCGTGGTGAGCACGGCGGCGACGGCCGACGGTAAGCGGGCCGCCCTCGGACTGACCGGTGGCTCCAGCGCCGGCGGATCGATTACGTAGGAGGAGAGTGCGGTCAGCCAGATGGCCAGAGGGGTCTTGCGAATACTTGGTTCACCATTGAAGTGCGGGACGAGCCAATCGCCGGTCTGGCGCACCTCGCGGGCGGACTGGGCGACGATGGCCTCGTGATCGCCCAGCCAGGGGCCCGCGCCGAGCCCGACAAGCCCCACGGCGGACACCAAGATCGCCAGTACGAGAACGGCGACCCAACTCCGCCGGGTGAACTGCTCTTCTCCAAACTGAAGTTCCTTGGGCACGTAACCGCGCACCTCCACAAGAATCGCCGCGATTCTACAGAGGAGGGGACGAAGACGCCACGGGGAACCGACATGCGACCGTAAGAGGCTGGCGAGTTAATCGTCCATGGTGATCCCCAGTGTAGCGTCACCCCTTGTGGGTGACGAGAAACGAGGTTGCGCCGCCCACAAGGGGCGACGCTACAGATTAAATCGACAGCCTGGCAAGGGAACGTAGAAAACTCACGATGTCCGTTGCGCCAAGAGGTTGAACGCAGAGACGCTGAGACCGCAGAGGGGGGAATTGAGAGTTGAGA
>JAUWNF010000214.1 GCA_030612785.1 Phycisphaerales bacterium | reverse complement strand
GTGGCGAAAGGGTGGCGTTTGGGTGGCGCGCCAGGCATACAAACAACAAGGACTCACGCCAGGCTGTGACGCAAGCCCTTTGTTTGCAGTCAGTTATGTTATTCGGGGCGCCTGGATTCGAACCAGCGACCTCTTGACCCCCAGTGTGCGTCGCCCGCAAGAAATGCACTCTACGGGCCCAAAGACCCCATTCTATTGCACTCATATCGCCCTGGCGCGTTCTCCAACGGTGGTGTAGCGGTGACGTCGTTCTGGCACTTCGACGGCATTCGGAACTGATTACAACTGGATTACAACTGGCTTGCTGATCGTGTGCGGGACCCATTGGTCGCCCGGATATCTGCCAGTGGTAATCCAGTGGTAATGGGGTGGGAATCATCTCGCGTCGCGCGCCGTCTGACTGGCGGTGAAAAAGCGGTCAGCCGTCCGGGCAGCCTCCCTGACGTTGGCGTCGGTCACTTGGTTGTAGAATTGCATCGTGATCTGGATGTCTGAGTGCCCGAGAAGGGTGGCCAAGGTCTTGGGTGGCGTGCCGTTGTTGGCGTGGTTTTGGGCAAACGACTTGCGGAACGTGTGCAGTTTGAACGGGGCGGTCAGCGTGATTCCGGCTACGCGGAAATACAGCTTTGCGTTACGCAGGACGTTGTTGATCATGTCGCGGTTCAGCCAGGGGCGATGCTTCGCCCGGCCGCCCCAGGGTTTGCCCTTCCGGCACATTCTCCACTCCTGCTGCACGTGCGTGAAACGCTCTGGAGTAAGCACGACGAACCCACCCGATTTGAACGACAGCGAGACAGCCTCTGTCAGATCGGGGATCGCCGCTTCGGGGATCGGAACGAACCGCTCCTTACTTTGGTCGCTTCGGTCGTCGGCTTTGATCTTGAACGGGGGCACGTCGGTGGTCGCCTCACGGTTCTCGACATGGACCATACGGCCCGGCAAGTCGATCTTGTTGACCGTCAGGTTGTACACTTCCCCGGGTCGGAGGCCACAACCGTACATGAGCCAATAGGCCGCCCGGCGGTGTACGTCCGGGATCGCCGTCAGAAACCGCAGGAACTCATCCGGTTCGATATGTTGCCATGGCCTCGACTTTGCCTTTACTCGAAGGGGAGAGGTTCCGCGGCGTGGCGCGGAGAAGGGGTTCCGCGTGATGTATCCCCAGTCCACGGCCGCCGCGAAGATCGCGCGGGCATAGGTTACCCGCTGGGCAATTGTGGTGCTGCTCAACGGGCCGTCGCGGCCGTCCCGGCGTTTCTGGGCTGCGATGAACGCCTCGGCGTGACGCCGTTCGATTCGGCCGAGCAGCTTGGACGCCCCGAAACGCCCCCGTAGCTGGGCCATCATGTCGCGGTAGTATTCCCGCGAATCATAGCTGAGCCCAGCCGTGCGAGACTTGGAGAACTCATCGAACAGTTGCCCGAGAGTCATGGCCCTACGGGCCTCGCGGTGCTCGCCGCTGTCTATCTCGGCTTGCTTCTGCGCCTGAAACGCCAGGGCATCCCGCTTGTACTGGAACGCCCTGGTTCGCCTCTGTTGCCTTCCGGTGTCGGGATCGGGATCGGTCCACCACTGGACGAGCCAGGGCAGCTTGCGTCCTGACTCGTGCCGCAGTCCGACTTTGGTGTTCATGGATTCCCCTCCATTGCGCAGCGTCAGGCGGATACGCCAGACATGCGTCCTTTCAAGAATCATCGTCGGGCCCCGCGGACGCCAACGTTTCGGCCATTTGCGATCTTAGGTTTCGAGTTGTTAAGGAGAGAGCGTCAGGCCTTCTGGTGCCTCGATACGACGCTCGGACGGCAACCTCGTCACGGGGAGTTCTGCCTTCGAGTCTTGCCGTGGGACCGTTGCGGGTTGGGCCGCGGGGCGATGAACTCCAGCACGTCTTCGGCCCGGAACCGACGTTCCCGGCCGATCTGGATCGCCACGAGCTTGTGGTTGTGGACGTACCGCTGTACGGTCGCAGGTTCGCAACGTAGCAACGCTGCGACTTCATCAGTCGTCATGATCGGTAGTAAGAGCTGATTCGGGGCCTGCCCCATCGCGTCATACGCTGCCTGCGACCGAGCGTCCCTTCTCGGTTTGTTGCCTGGCCGTCGCGAAGGTCCGGCTGGACGTGCTCCATCATTCCCCCCCATGCCGTTCGTTGCATCCATCTCTCTCCTCCCGTCCGCCTTGGTTCGGCTCCATGCAAGAGCCCGTTACAGAAGGGTTGTACGGACGAGTAGGTGGTTCTGTATGGTGCTCGACGTGAAATGTGGGAATTCGTGTTCCCTGGATTATGCGGCGTTATTGGACTTGAGGGTCTGGCGAACCGAGCGGAGATCGCGGAGGCTGGATTTGGCGTGGGCCATGGCAACCTGACACGAGCGGTTGCAGCCGGCGATGATCCAGGCGCGATGAGCGGTGAGTTTCCAGCCGGAGAACCTGGGCAGGCGGCAGAAGTGGAGCGGGGGCAGGTAGCCGAGCAGCATGTACGCTTCGCAGATGTCCCAACTCAGGTCCATCCCGCCCCCGGCTAAGGCCAGGACGGTTTCCCAATCGCCGTACTCGTCCTTGACGTTGACCGCCACGCAGTTGGTGTCCTCGATGGACGCCTGGGCCTGCTCAGCGCTCATCCGCAGATTCGGCAGCGCGTAGTAGTAGCTCATGACCGGGGCGTAATCGTCGGACTCGTACATCCTCTCGCGGACGAGCTCTCGGAGGCCGTCGAGATAGTTGTCATTCTGACGGCCCAGGTGGTCGTGATCGTACCCCTTGTCGTCGAGCCATTCCCGACATTGTTTTGCATCCCACTGGTCCAGGTCCGGGTAGACGACCTCCCAACGATCCGAGTACCCCTCGGACCAATCAAAGTCCACTGAGGTCTCGTCGGTTGCGTCGCACCACAGTTCCTTCACGGGCGTTCTATGTGCCATGCTCTTCCTCCTCACCCCCCTCTGTTGTGCGCTCCAGCGGCACGACCCACCAAGACACACCGGAGAGGTCAGTAACCGGGTTACATTCTGCCCACTTGATGGCTTCATCGTAGCTGTCAAATGGGCCGAACAACGTCAAGCCGTCATCAAACGGACTGCCTGTTGCCACTGCGAACATTGTTTCTCCTCCCCTCGCGGCATCGCATCAATGACCGCACAGAACGATTCTCTCGCTGGCGTCCTCACTTGCGAGCGCCATCCAACCTCGCGTGTCTTTATTGGAAGTCTCCCAGCTTCAAGACCCCGGCGATGGCTGTCTCCGGGGTTGACGAGGTGCTTTCCTGCCGGGCTTGTTCGTACTCGGCGCGGAGGCGGTCGTTCATCTCCAACCGGTCGTTGACCAGTCGACGAAACATCGCCACTGCGGGTGGCCTTGTCTTGAAGAACCTCGCTTTTCTCTCGCCGGACCGGCAGGACACGCGGACCTTCTTGCCAGCCATCTCGTCAACGGCCCGCAGGTGGATCAGGTCGACCACGTCGTTCTCGGCACCGACGTAGAATCCCTCGGCACGACGGAGCAGGATCGGGCGGGTGCCGGTGTTACAGCAGCCCAGGGCCTCGGGGCCGATCAACCGCCTGCCCGTCCGGAGCGGCGGCACCTTCATCTCAGCGGCTTTCGTGTGCATCGTCGATCCTTTTCTTGCAGGCGGAGCAGAACAGGCCATCGTCCGTTTCGATCTGCGCGGAAACAGGCAGGAGCCGTCGTCCCTACGGCGACAGGAGCAAGATTGGCACGTTGGAGCGGCCGAACAGGCGGATTCACGGCGGAATCCGCGATTCCCGCTTGGATCGAGAGCCCTCGTGCCGTAGGATGACGATCAGAAGTTCGGTAAATGGAGAATCCCCGGCGAACAGAGATGAGCAAGGTAGAGATCATCGATATAGACTCATCCAACGTCTGTGACCATGGTTATTGTGGTTACAAGAGTCCCAAGCAGGAAGGGTACCGGCGAAAGACGGAGTGGCTGAAGGAGCGTTTCGCCGAAGGCATGAGACTGAAGGTTTTGCACGCACCAGATGAGGGCGACGTTGGCTTCATCGAGTACATACCCGGCGAGTACACCTGGAGACCGATTGAAGCCCGGGGGTATCTGGTGATCCACTGCATCATGATACATCGGAAGAAGTACAAGGAGGCGGGCTACGGGTCGCGGCTGCTGGAAGAATGTCTGCGGGATGCAAAGAAGACGAGAGCCAACGGCGTGGCAGCAGTCACCAGCAAGGGGACGTGGATGGCGGGAAGCGGGCTGTTTGTGAAACATGGCTTTGAATCAGTCGATTCGGGTCCGCCGTCGTTTGAGCTGATGGCCAAGAAGATGAAGAAAGGTCCGCTGCCGAGATTCAGGGGTGGCTGGGAGGAGAGAGCACGCAGCTACGGCAAGGGGCTGGTCATCATCCGATCGGATCAATGTCCGTGTACCGCGAAATTCACGGGAGAGATACTGGAGACGGCCAAAACCCTGGGTATGAACGCCCGGGTCAAAGAACTCAGAACCTGCAAGCAGGCGCAGAGCGCGCCGTCACCATACGGGATCTTCAACATCGTGTACAATGGACGGTTGATTGCCGACCATCCGATCAGCAAGACGCGGTTCAGGAACATCATCAAGCAGGTTTCGCGATGACTGCCTGTTGCATTGACGAGGCCATCAGCGGGGCAATGTCGGCTGGAAGAGGCTCATGAACCGGCTGTCGCTTTCCCAGACGTGCTCGAACTCTTCCTCCTGGAAGTGGTCCATGAGATCGGCGAGCAGGTGTTGGTGAATCTCGCAGGTGTCCCAGACAATGCAGGGGACTTCCTCGATGGTCACGTCGTCCGGGGCCTTGCGACGATCGATCAACAGCACGCCAGCCTTGTAGGACATGTCCGTGGGACGCCGTTTGCCGGCCCTGCCGTCCCAGGCCCAGACCCTGCCGTCCGCGACCATGACATACTGCTCTTGTCCGCGACGGGTGATCTTGTGGGTCACCCACCATGGGTCGGTCGTGATGTTCGTCATTGGCTTCTCCCTCCGCGATGGAACCCGAAAGATATGGCGCTTACTCGGCGGCGGATGCCGAGGACGCTGGTGGTGGCGGTTCGAGTGTCTTCTCTGCCCCATCGGTGTATTGCACGGTGACGACGCCGTTGGGCGTGATGGTCACCGACTTCCATTCCGGCTTGATGGCCGCCAGGGAGGACAGAATGCCTTGCCGCAGGTGTTCGTCTGGAACGACGACGTGGGCCCAGAACCGGTTGAGTTCCTGCTCGAAGTTGAACTCCTGCGTGTCGTAGGTATCGCCGTCGTCGTACCAACCGCCGAGGTGGTGCCAGATTTCCGAGGCGCTCACACGCCGCTCGGCTTCGGGAGTGACCAGGACCTGATCCGCCACCCAGGTCGAGGCCTGCTCCGGCGGGGCAAGCGCCATGGCCATGCACACCGGCGAAGAGAGGACCCGACCATCGCTGGCGTGGGCCGTGATCGTGAGCGAGCTTACGCAGGCCAACTCGCCTGACCACATGTAGGATTTGTAGAGCGTCTCGCCGACCGATACCTCGACCTTGCCAATGGTGGGTAGCTTGGCCCAGGAGTAGCCGTCGTATTGATGGTGAATGTCCACCGGTACGAACGGGGTCTCGAACTTGCCCAAGGCCGCCAACAGGTGCACATTGGTTTCGTCGGTCTCTTTGCCGTCCTCGAAGTTGGGGTCGAAGCGATAACACTTGGCCAGGGGGAAGTCGTTCGGCATCACGATCTCCACCGGGTCCGGTGCGTCGCCGCATCCCAGTAAGCCCACCGAATACGTCGGCTTGGCTTCGGGCAGGTCAATGCCGAGTTCCTTCGCCCGGAGATATTCTTTGTACGGCAGCCGGTGGTGGCCGCGACGCTGGAGGTACCGGAAAGCTTCCAATTCCAGGGCCTCCTTGAGGACCTCGAACGCCTCGTTTTCCACGAGGCAGGTGCGGGCTGGGAGCAGCAGCCGGATGCTGGTCGGCTCTCCGGTCATGTCGATCAGGTAGTGCAGGCCGTGCTCGCTGACCGGGTGACAGTCGAACGCCACCATCTGTCCGTGGAAACTGATCAGGGCGTTGTCCCCGTAGCGTCGGCCTCGCATACATGAACTGTGCCAGGGGTCCAGGTCCTGGGACTCGCGAACCTCGATGCGGCAGCCGAGTTCGGGATACGGACTCGCCTGGTCCGACAGGAACGGGAGCTTCGGACACGGCTTGCCATCGACCGTGA